>JALZFG010000284.1 GCA_030861645.1 Actinomycetota bacterium | reverse complement strand
CCCGTCGCCGCCTCGAGAATCGGGCCCGCGAGCGGAAACTCGTGCGGACGGGACTCCCACAGGGGCGGCACGCGGCCGTCGATGACGCCGTACGCGAGCAGGCGCGCAGCAAGGCCGGCTTCCCCCTCGAGCGCCCGCAGGTACCCCTCCGCGTCACCGCGCCCGAGCGTCATCCCGGCGATGAGATGGTGGAGCACGTAATCGTGCAGGACGACGACGCCCGGCCGCAGTCGCAGCGCCTCGACGATCCAGGCGTGCCCGTCGGGATTATTGCCCACGTGGTAGAGGGCGACGTGCGCCCTCGGTGCCGGCGCACCGCGCCGAACGGGCTCGACCTCGAGTCGCCGCTGCAGGGCCGGGAGCAGGAGCGCGCTGTAGGCGGCGATCCCCGTCCGCTCAGGAGGGAGCGGCGAGTAGTAGGCAACGCGAAGGTCTCCGCCTCGCGCAAGGCGCCGCTGACGGAACGAGAACCGCCTCATGATCCGGGCGCGGGGCTCTCGCTCCGGGACGTCCCGTGCCTCGCGGGAGCGTCCAGGAGCGCGTCGACGACGGCGTCCCACGAGAGCCGCTCGGCGAGCGCCTTGCCGGCGCGGCCCCAGGCGTGGGCCTCGCCGGCGTGGTCACGGAGCCAGGCGCACGCCTGCGCGAGCGCGGCCGCGCGCGGCTCGCACACGATCCCCGTCTCGCGGTCGCTCACCGCCTCGAGCGGCCCGCCGGCGTCGGTCGTCGTCACGACGGGCTTCTCGGCGAGGAAGGCCTCGTAGGGGACCATGCCGAAGTCCTCGTCGAGAGGCGCGTAGTAGACCGCGAGGCAGCGGGCGTAGAGGTCGGCGAGCGTCGCTTCGTCGACCCGCCCGAGGAAGGTCACCCGCCCGTCGAGGCCGCGCCGGCGCGTCAGGTGCTCGAGCCGCTCGCGATCCGGCCCGTCGCCCGCGACAACGCCGCGCAGAGACCGGTCGAGGACGAGCGCCTCGAGCAGGAGGTCGACGCGCTTCGCGCGGTCCAGGCGTCCCACGGAGAGCACGAAGTCTCCGACCTCGTCGAACCGGAAGGGAAGCTCCTGCGGTGGCGGCAGGAGCACGTCGGCGCGCAGGCCGAGCGAGCGCTCCAGCCTGTCGGCGACGTTTCGCGAGATCGCGAACAGCTTTCGGGCCTCACCGAGCGCGACGCGATCGAGCTCGTGCACCTTCCGCCGCAGCGCGCGTTCCTCGGGCGACTCTCCGAACTGTCGCAGGTCTGTTCGGTCGAGCTCGTACGCCTGCCGGAACTGGTGCACGAGCCACACGACCTTGTTGGGGTGCCGCACGACGTACGAGGGGAACTTCGTCCCGACGACGAGATCGACGGGGCGGCCGTCCACCTCGTCGAGGTCGAGGAGGCGCCAGAGCAACGCCTGCGTGAGCACGCGCGTGCCCGGGTACCACTTGAACGGCACCGTAACGAGGTCTGCGTCGTGGCCCCGGTGCGCGAGTTCGTCGACGAGCCGTTCGGCGAGGATCTCCGCCCCGCCGTGCGCGAACGGAACCTGCGGTGCCGCGACGGCGATCCTCACGAGGGTGTTCGCGCAACGAGCGCATAGTCGAGCGCGGCGAACACGTGCTCGTTCAGGAGGCGCACATTGTGCGCGAGCGAAGCGCGTGCGCCCTCGAGCGCGTCGTCATGCGGAAGCTCGACCGCGCGCAGGCGCTCCTCGGGCGGCGGGTGACGCAGGTAGCGGATCTCGGGGGAGCCGAACCCCGCCTGGCGGGCGAGCAGCGCGAGCGTCTCGGGCACGAGCGGCTGGGCGTGCGTGAGGTCGCTGAAGTAGTGCCGAAGCGACAGCGGCGAGAGTGGGTTGATCGTCTCGGCGACGAGCAGGCCGCCCGGGCGGAGCTTCCGCGCGGCAAGCTCGAGGAAGCGAACGAGGGCGGCGGCCGGCAGGTGCTCGAGGACCTGCGCAGCGAAGACGCCGCCGAGCGACGCGTCGCGGAGCTCCTCGAGGTACGCGACCGCATCCGCCTCGACGACGTCGAGGCCCGCCCCGCGGGCGAAGGCGACCATGTCCCGGTCGGTCTCGACGCCGCGCGCCGCAACGTCCGCTTCCCGAAGGAGGCTGAGGAACTCGCCGCGCCCGCAGCCGACGTCGAGGACGGGGGCGGCGTCTCGAAAATCGTCGACGTAGGGGCGCTGACGCTCACGGATGTCCTCCGTCGTCCCGCGCATCCGCGCCTCGAAAGCGAAGTAGTCGAGCCCCGTCTCGTCCGTCGGGCGAGGGGAGGCGGCGGGAGCGCCCGCGGCCTCGCGCCGCCGCTCGAGGCGCAGGACCCGCTCCTCGAGCTCGCTCACGAGCCGCCGGTCCCTCTCGGCGAGCTCGTCGATGCGGCGCAAATCCTCGCGCACGTCCCGCGCAAGCTCCTCGCCGACGTCGGCGAGCCGTCGGTGGAGCTCGTCGACGAGCCGGAGGACGGCGAAGTTGAAGTTCCGCTGGTCGGCGGCAAACGGGCCGACGTACCAGCTCATCAGCTTGCGGAGGACGCGCTTGACGATCGCGACCAGGCGCCCGCGCGGTCCCCGGCGGCGCTGGATCGGAACGTCGACGGCGACGGACGCGAGCCGCTCGGCGTCGGCGC
>JALZFG010000277.1 GCA_030861645.1 Actinomycetota bacterium | reverse complement strand
GGTCGCGAGCGTCCGCTTCTACGTCAACGGGCGCGCCGCAACAGGCGACGCGAAGGTGCCGTTCCAGACGCTCCTCGCTCGCTCTAGGCTGGGGCGCCGAGCGCTCGCCACCGTGCGCGCCCACGTCGTCACGACCGACGGTCGCAGTGTCACCCTGACGCGCAACGTCCGCGTCAGGAGGTAGCGAGGCAGCGAGCGCGCTGAGGCTCTCGGTGGTGGAGGCCGCCCCGCCGGGGCGCGAGGCGGCCTCCGTCCGCCGTTACGGCGAGAACGCCTCCGTATACCGCCCGAGAACGGTGTCCCAGCCAGAGTCGTAGCTCTCCCGCGTGCGGGCACCGGGCTCGCCGAGGCGCTCCCAGCCGCGGTGCTCGATTTCAACTCGCGTCCCGCCGCCGTCGGGACGGAAGCGAACCTCGACCTCGGTCGCGATCGACGGGTCCGCGTGGCCGGGGTGCCACGTGTAGACGATCCGGCGCGGCGGTTCCCACACCAGCACCTCGCCCCAGTCGCTCTCGCTGCCGTCGCTCGACCGCTCGAACACGCGTCCTCCGACGCGGCCCTCGAAGACCGCCGACTCGGGAGCCTCACCCCCGCGGTCCGCTCCGACCGAGTGCTTCTGGAGCGGCCACCAGGTCGCGATGCCGTCGGTGAAGACCGCGAAGGCCTTCTCGACGGGAGCCTGCACCGCGATCGTCTTCCGTACCGGCTCGATCTCGATCCCCGTGGTCATGCGTCCTCCTTTCTGCTCTCGGCGGCCTGCTTGAAGGCCGCCAGGGCTTCCGTCCAGAAGCTCTCGAAGTAGGCGCGGAGCTCGGCGAGCCCATCGGGATCGATCTGGTAGAGCCGCCGCGTTCCGTCGCGCCGGTCGCTCACGAGGCCGGCCCGCTTGAGCACGCGCAGGTGCTGCGAGACGGCCGGTCGCGTGACCGGGAGTCCCCGCGCGAGCTCGCCGACAGCGAGCGGGCCCCGACGAAGCTGCTCGAAGATCGCGCGCCGCGTCGGGTCGCCAAGGGCATTCATCGCCTCGTCGTTAGCATTCACTTACCGTAAGTCTACACTTACGGAAGCCTGCGTCAAGCCAGCGTGCCCTCGAGCCTGAGGAGCGCCTCCTTTCGCTCCAGCCCGCCGCCGTAGCCGGCGAGACGGCCGTCGGCGCCGACGACGCGGTGACACGGGAGGACGATCGGCACCGGGTTCTGGTTCATGACCATCCCGACGGCGCGCGCCGCGCGGGGGTGGCCGGCGCGGCGCGCGAGGTCGCCGTACGTCGTCGTCGCCCCGTACGGAACCCGCGCGAGCTCGGCCAGAACCAGGCGCCGGAAGGGAGCGTGGACGCGGAGGTCGGTCGGCAGGTCGAACCTCCGCCGCTTGCGTTCGAAGTACTCGGCGAGCTCGCGCCGCGCGCGGGCGACGGCAGACGGAGCGCGGAGGACGCGGACGCCGAAGCCACGCGCAAGGATCTCAACCTCTCGCTCCGGCTCGGGGTCGAACCCGATGCGGCAGACGCCGCGGTCGGTCGCGGCCACGAGCAGTGCGCCGATGGGCGTCTCGACGACGTCGAAGGCGACGTCGACGAGCCCTGCCGCGGAAGCCGCCTCCCGGAAACGTCCGTCGAGGTCGGGCGAGATCATCATTCGGCGATCCCCTTTCTCCGCAGTCGGCGCACGCCGGAGGACGCCGCCTGCCGCGCCGCCTCCTCCGTCGACCCGAGCGCGGCCGCGATGTCGGCGTAGGCGAGGTCGTATCCGTAGCGGAGGACGACCGCCGCCCGCTCGGTCGGCGGCAGGTTCCCTGCGAGGTCGTCGAGCTCGGCGTACGCCGGCCGTCCGTCCTCGGTCGCGTCGACCTGCTCGCCGACGCGCGTAATCGGCCGCGCGCGACGACGGTCGTCGGCGGCGACGCGCGCGGCGATCGTGAATACCCACGCGCGTAGCTCGCGTGCGTGCCGCAGCTGTCCGTAGCCGCGGAGCGCGCGCAGGAACGTCTCCTGGAACGCGTCCTCGGCTGCCTCGCGCCCGAGGCGCCTCGCCAGGAACGCGAACACAGCATCGCGGTGCTGGAGGTAGAAGCACTCGAACGGGGGCACGGACACGGCCTCCATCATCCTCTGTAACGCGGACGAGGCGCAGAGTGTGAGACAGCGGCGCGCGCGAAACCGGTAGAGAGTGACTCCGTGGGTCACATCTCGCCGGTGGCATCCGTCGATCGACCGTCCGGCCGCGGCATCCGTGTTGCGGTCGTGGGGCACGTGGAGGTCGTCGAGTTCGTTCGAGTCCCGCGTGTGCCGAAGCCGGGGGAGATCGTCAGCGCGACCGACACCTGGGTGCAGGCGGGCGGCGGCGGCGGCGTCTCCGCGCTCCAGCTCGCGGCCCTCGCCGGAGAGGCGACGCTCTTCGTCGCGCTCGGTGACGACGCGGTGGGGCGCGGCGCCCGCAAGGAGCTCGAAGGGCGCGGAG
>JALZFG010000273.1 GCA_030861645.1 Actinomycetota bacterium | reverse complement strand
AACGCGGCCCGCATCATCGCGGCCGAGAGCCCGCGCACGGCGGGCACGGGCGAGGAGGCGACCCGAAGGGCGTCGAGCGCCGGGAGCGAGGCGCCGCGAAGGGCGCGCATCTCCTCGTCGACGCGGTCGGCGGCAGTGATCGCGCGGCCGCGCAGGCGTCCCTCGGCGAAGTCGACGGCGGAGCGTGGAACGCCGGAGAACGGCGAGCGGAGGTACGCGAACAGGTCGGTGCGCTCGCCGCCGAGCCACGCGTAGCGCACCAGCGAGAGCAGCGCATGCCCGAATGCGGTCTCGCCGAATCGCCGCGGCGCTTCGACGACGTGCGGGATCCCGAGAGCGCCGAAGGCCGTCGTCACCGGCGCTCGCCAGCGCTCGAGCGACGGGCAGACGACGCCGATCCGCTCAGGAGCGATCCCGCCGCGCACGAGGTCGAGGATCTCCTCGCCGACGCGCTCGAGCACGCCCCGCCGCCCCGCCGCCTCGAGGAACCGAACTGCTCCTTCGAGCGGAGGCGCACGGTGCGGACCGCCGCCGGTGAAGATGCCGCGCTCGAGGTGCGCGATTGCGGGATGCGCGACCTCGGCAAAGGACGGCGGGAGCTCCTCGATGCGGCCGCCGGCGAGCCGCGCGATGTCCGACGCGGTCGCCTGCAGCGCCGCGAACGCCGGGCGGTTCGGCTCGTAGGGAAGCGAGAGGGTGACGTCCGCGCGACCCGCGAGCGCGTTCAGCACCTCCCACTCGGCCTGCGTCAGGTCCTCGAAGCCGTAGGCGAAGACGGGCTCGCCGTGCCACGCGGCGGCGTCGGTCGCGAGCCGCCGCACCGCGCTTGCCCGCGCGAGCTCGCGATCCTGGAGCCCAAGCCGCTCGAGCTCGGTGCGGTAGGCACGGTAGAGCGCCGCGAGCTGGCCGTCGAGCGCATCCGGCGCGATCAGCGCCGAGCCGAGCTCGGACAGGGTCGCCGCGAGCGCGTCCGCGAAGCCGGCGGAGCGGGCGGACACGCCGATCCCCTCGAGCGAGGACGAGGCGATCGCACGCCGGACGACGAGCACGCGCTGTGCCTCGGTCACCACGCGGTGCTGCCCGTCGTCGACCTCGGCGATCCGGTCGAAGAGGTCGTCGAACGTACCGATGCTCCCGCCCAGCAGCGCCGGCGTTCGCCGGAGCAGCTCGCGCTCGACACGCTCGCTGTCCGAGCGGTTCGGCACGATGAGGATCGGGTCGCGATCGAGTGCGCCCAGGTACTTCTCGAGCAGGCGGTTGACTTTCCCGGCATTTGCGGGCCCTGTGATAAGCGTCAGCGCCATCGGCCCATCGTAGTGTCGGGCTGGGACAGCGCACCCTCGCACGGTGGACGGAAGCGAGGAAAGAGCGCCAAAATCGAGAGGCGGGGTTTCCGCCTCTCGATTCGGTCCGATGTGAGCTCGTCGCTACGCGGCGGCCTGGCGGGGCCTGCGTCCGCGTCGCGCGGCAGCGTGGCCGGGCATCTGGCCGGCGCAGTCGTCGCAGAGATCGGCCTGCTTCGCTCCCCGCCGCGCGTCCGCATACGTCATGCGAAGTGTCGCTCCCTTGCCCTCTCCGACTTCCTTCCCGCAGTTGTCACAGACGAGAACCGTTTTGCGTGCCAACCTCGCCTCCTTTATCGGTTGTGGACAACGAAGGATAGCGAGAAACACCCGTCGAATCGACGCTGTTTCTTGCCGCATGGCTTGCCGTCGTCCAATATCCGCCGAGCGGGGGTCGCAATAGCGGCGACTCCTCGCCGTCGGGCATCGTGTCGAGGGACGCCGACGACCTGTAAATGCCGTCGCTGGAAATGCTTGCCGGTAGGGCGGCAGGTACTGCTCGAGCCACGATTTTGCCGTGGACGACGCGCACGGTCGCGAGCTGCACCGCCAGCCTCTCATCGTCCTCGAATCATGCGGCGATGCGGCACGCCACCCTCGTTCGGCGGCGGCAGCGTCTGTGGCTCGTAAAAGAAGTGAGATGAATGCACGAGTAGAATCGCGGCGTGGACGCCAACGCGATCGTCGTCCTCGAGGGCGATGAGACGGGACAGGAGCTACTCGAGGAAGCGTTGCGGGTGCTCGCGCCCGACGTGATCGCGATCGAACTCGAGTTCCAGCGCTTCGACCTCTCGCTCTCGTCGCGCCGCGAGACGCAGAACCTCGTCGTCTACGAGGCTGCCGCCGCGATCCGCGAGCACGGCCTCGGCCTCAAGGCGGCGACGATCACGCCCGAGGGCCGAGGCGACGTCGGCTCGCCGAATCGGATCCTGCGCGAGGAGATCGGCGCGCAGGTGATCCTGCGGACCGGACGGCGGATCCCGGGGGTCGTCCCGCTCGCCGGCGTTCACAGCCCGATCTCGGTCGTCCGAATGGCCGTCGGTGACGCGTACGGCGCCGACGAGTGGCGCGAGGGTGAGGGCGAGGACGAAGTTGCCTTCCGGACGGAGCGGATCGAGCGCCGCATCTGCCGCGCGGTCGCCGAATTCGCGTTTCGCCACGCACAGCGAACCGGCGCGAAGGTGTTCGGCGGGCCGAAGTACACGGTCAGCCCAACCTACGAGGGGATGCTGAAGGAGGAGCTGGACGCGGCGGCGGCGCGAAACCCCGAC
The DNA here is from genome assembly GCA_030861645.1 of Actinomycetota bacterium. Lineage (GTDB taxonomy): Bacteria > Actinomycetota > Thermoleophilia > Gaiellales > Gaiellaceae > JALZFG01. The sequence continues at coordinate 1,938 of JALZFG010000273.1, read as the reverse complement.
GTCCCCTACGAGCCGCAGCTGATCGACGCGACCTTCGCCCTGCTGCTCGCGTCGGGCGGGATGGCGTTGGTCGTCCCGGCGCTGAACCGCGACGGCGACATCCTCTCCGACCTCGTGCTGCCGCTGTTCGGCTCGATCGCCGGCGCGGAGTCGCTGCTCGTGGCGTTCGACGAGGACTTCGTGCCGCGTGCCGTCGTCGCCGAGGCGGCGCACGGGACGGCCCCCGCGCTCCGGGGGAAGGACGTCGCGAACCCGATGGCGATGATCCTCGCCGGGGCAGCGCTGCTGTCGTACGGCGACGAGCGCGCGCAGGCGGCAGCACGCGCGATCCGCGAGGCGTGCTTCGAGGCGGTGACAGCCGGCGTGCGGACCGCCGACCTGGGTGGACACGCGGGAACGACGGAGTTCACCGACATGGTTATCGACCGAACGCGGACGAAGCTCGAGGTCTGGACGACGATCTAGCGGGAACGCCCCGCTTTCGCCCGAATAGAGTTTCACGTGTGAGGATCGGCGTCCCGAGGGAGACCGCGCCCGGCGAGGCGCGTGTCGCGCTCGTTCCGGAGGTGGTCGCGCGCCTGACGAAGGAGGGCCTCGCCGTCACGATCGAGTCGGGCGCCGGAGAGCGCGCGGGCTTCCCTGACGGCGAGTACGCGGGCGCGGGGGCAGCACTCGCCGCGAACGCCGCCGACCTCTATGTGGATGCCGAGGTCGTCTGCAAAGTGCAGAAGCCAAGCGACGACGAGCTCGACCAGCTGCGGGAGGGATCGACACTGATCGCCTTCCTGCAGCCGCTGACCGATCGCGAGCGGATCCTGCGGCTGGCCGAGCGCGACGTCACGGGGTTCGCGATGGAGGCGATCCCCCGCATCACGCGGGCGCAATCAATGGACGCCCTCTCCTCCCAGGCGACGGTCGGCGGCTACAAGGCCGCCGTCATCGCGGCGGAACGCTTGCCGAAATTCTTCCCGATGCTGATGACCGCGGCGGGAACCGTCGCGCCCGCCAAGGTCGTCGTCCTCGGCGCCGGCGTCGCGGGCCTGCAGGCGATCGCGACCGCGCGGCGGCTCGGCGCGGTCGTGCACGGATTCGACATCCGGCCGGTCGTGCGCGAGCAGGTGGAGTCGCTTGGCGCCGCGTTCCTCGATCTCGGGATCGTGGGCGAAGAGACGGCGGCCGGCTACGCGGGCGAGCTGACCGACGAGCAGCGCCGCCAGCAGGAGCAGCTCGAGCAGCGGATACCCGAGTTCGACGCCGTGATCACGACCGCTCTCGTGCCCGGCCGGCCCGCGCCCCGGCTGATCCCCGCAGCGGCCGTAGCCGCGATGCGGCCGGGCTCCGTCGTCGTCGACCTCGCCGCCGAGGCCGGCGGCAACTGCGAGCTGACCGAGCCCGGCGAGGACGTCGTGCGCGAGGGCGTGACGATCGTCGGCTACACGAACGTGCCGAGCACGATGCCATACCACGCGAGCCAGCTCTACGCACGCAACGTCGCCGCACTGCTCCGCCACCTCGTCCACGACGGCGAGCTGCGACTCGACTGGGACGACGAGATCACCGCAGGCGCGTGCGTCACACGCCGTGACGAGGTGCGGGCGTGACGACGTCGCAGACGATCGTCGAGATCAGCGTTCTCGTGCTGGCGGTCTTCCTCGGCTTCGAGGTGATCTCGAAGGTGCCGACGCTCCTGCACACGCCGCTGATGTCGGGGACGAACGCCATCCACGGGATCGTCGTCGTCGGCGCGATGCTCGTGCTCGGGCTCGGCCACAAGGGCCCGTTCACGTGGATCGTCGGCTTCGTCGCAGTCGTGCTCGCGTCCGCCAACGTCGTCGGCGGCTTCGTCGTCACCGACCGGATGCTCGAGATGTTCAAGAAGCGCGAGGCGCCGAAGCAGGGCGACGCGTCGCAAGACGGCAAGCGCTCTTGAGCGACAAC
>JALZFG010000263.1 GCA_030861645.1 Actinomycetota bacterium | reverse complement strand
CCCGTCGCGCGCGAACAGCGCGCGACGCGAGATCTTGCGCTGGACGGCGTGCGGCACGCGGACGTAGTGGACGAGGCGAATCACGTGCGGCCACGGATACGTCCGCGTCGCCGACATCAGCGGCCGGTCGAGCTCCTCGACGACCTCGGCCTTGCCCTTGAACACGAGCACGTACGCGCGCCGCACCGTCGTCACGTTCAGCGGCTCGTAGCTCGCGTTCAGAACGAGAACCTGCTGCACCGTCCGCAGAAATCTAGCAGCGAAGCCCGTCCGCGAACCCGGGCTTCGCGCCCGAGCAAAGGGCCCCGGGGGGCCCAAGTACCGCGTGGTACTTCGTCCTCCGCTGGCCCCCTTTTCAAAGGAAAGTACGCGCTTTCCTCTGTGCCGCCGGGACGCTTGCCGAGCACTCGCTTCTGGAGGGGCCAGCCCGAAATCGTCAGACTTTCGGGCTCTCAAAAGTCGTCAGCCTTTCGGCTCTACTCTCAGCTGCTCATCGCGCGCTCGATCGCCTCCTGCTCCTCGGGCGAGAGGGCAGTCGGTGCACGACCGCGGTCGAGCTCCTTCAGGTACACCCGCGCGTAGTCCCGCCCCTGAATCGCGCTCAGAACGAGACCGCTGCGGCTCGCGTCGAGGAGCGCGACCGAGGCGGACTGCTGCCCCCCGGCGTCCTCATACGCGTCGTAGCGAACGATCGAGGTCCTCGCCACGCAACCGTCGACGCGGCGGTCGACGCGCGCGAGCCCGGCCGCGATCTCGTCGACTGCGCGGTGCAGGTCGTCGATCCGCGCCTGAAGCGAGACGGCGAAGTCGACGAGGTCGTCCTTCGCGCCCCCGACGAGAAGCTGCTGCGCGCTGCGCACGCGCCGCAGCTTCGCCCAGGCAGCGAGCGCGAGCGTCAGCGAGAGAAGGCCAAGCGCCGCGGCGCCGATGCCGATCCACGCCGCCGTCGTGCCCGACAGATCCATCGGCGGAGCATCCTAGACGCACCCTCGCCGGCATGACGGGACGCGGAGCGTACCGCGGAAACGGCGTCGCTGCCGAGAGCGGCTTTCGACTGTCGTGCCCGCGATCACGGGCCGTGACTCCGCGAGCCGAGCCGCGAGGGCGCTGCCGCCCTACAGCGAGAAGATCACCGGGTACTCGGCCGTGTTATTCGTCGTGTTCGTCTCGCCCGGCACGGGCTTTACGGCCACCTTCACCGAGGTCGGCTTTCCGAACGGCGGCTGGCCGAGATCGCGGAACGTCACAGTCTTCTGCTCGCCGGGACTGATGACGTCGATCGTCTGCCGGCGCATGATCGGCGAGCCGCTCTTCGGGATCGTCAGCGTGACCTCGACCTGCACCTCCTGCGACTCACCCGAGTTCTCGACCGTGACCTCGAACGCCAGGTCGGTACTCGCCTCGATCGTCGTTTCCGTATCCTGCGAGAGCTCGTCGCCGGCCGGGAGAACTTTCGTCGCCACGATGCCGTCCCCGTGGAGCCCGGCCGGCACGCCGCCCGTCCGCGCGCCGTGAATCCGCTGCCAGATCGGCTTCGTCGTGGCGCTCGTCGCGAGGTCGGGATTGACGAGGAATTCCGAGCCCGGCACCCGGACGCCGATGATCCCCTCCTGCCTCAGCTGCTGCCGCGTCGGCTCCTGGAACAGGTCATCCCAGAGGACGTCGCTCGCGACGAGCCGCTGCGCCTGCGTCGCCAGCAGTCTCCCGGCGGCGTCCGCGTCCGTCGACTTCGCCGTGCGGCGAAACGCATCCCCGAGCCCTCGTAGACCGCTGACCCGGAGCTCGAGCGACTCGAGGAGCGCCCGCTGCTGGTCGATCAGCCGGCCGGGAGGATCGAACTCCTGCGCGCTCGCGACGAGCTGCTGCGAGCGCTGAGCGAGGCCGTTCAGCCGTTGCTCGAGCTCTGGCTGCCTGACCCCGGGCGTCGTGAGCAGCGTATTCAGCTCACGGCCGATCGTCTCCGACTCGCCCGCGACCTGAGAGACGTTGTCCATATAGGAGCGATACTCGCCCTCCTCGTTCTTGTCGCGGCAGCCCTGGATCACGAAGACGAGCACGACGACGGCGAGAATCGCGAACGCGATCAGGCCGACGAGACGAAGCAGCGGCGTCAACCCCGACGGAGGTCGGACGGGCGGCCGCGGCCCGCGCCGGACGACGCGACGGCGGCGGACCGCCGTCTCCTGGGTCGACGGCTCGTCGAAGAAGTCGAACTCGAAGTCGGTGTCGGGCTCGCTCATCGTTCTTCGGGCGCCGGAACGCGCGTCACTGTAGCGGTGTTGGCGGCGGGTAAAGGAGTTTCATCGCCGGCGGCAAAAGCAGCGCGAGGTGGCAGCACCCGCGGCAGTCTCCCCTTCCCTCGGGCTCCTGCTCGGCCGCTACCGGCCGCTCCGGCCGCTCGGCAGTGGCGGGTCCGGGTCGGTCTGGCTCGCCGTCGACGAGCAGTCGGGCATCGAGGTCGCGCTCAAGGTGGTGAATCGCGAGGGCAAGGCCGGCGCGCGCGCCGAGCGCGAGGCGCTTGTGGCCGCGCGCCTCCGGCATGAGCGCTGCCAGCGGACGTACCACCTGGCGCGCGACGACGACCACGTGTACATCGCGTACGAGTACGTTCCCGGCCGGAACCTGCGCCAGGCGATGCGCGCGGGCGCCTTGACGGACGCGTGCGCGATCGAAGCCGCCGCGCAGGTCCTCGACGCGCTCGCGTATGCGCACGCTCGCGGGATCGTCCACCGCGACGTCAAGCCGGCGAACGTGATGCTCCACGGAGACGGCGCCGTCGAGGTGAAGATCCTCGACTTCGGGCTCGCGCTGATGC
>JALZFG010000238.1 GCA_030861645.1 Actinomycetota bacterium | reverse complement strand
GCCGTCGCTGCGCGACGGCGAGGAGCGGCATCGTCGGCGCCGTGAAGGCCGCGAGTCCGATTCCGACCCAGCTCGTCTCGGGCTCGTGTCCACCGACGAGAGAGCGCATCGCTTCGACGGCGACGTACGCCGCGAGCACGAAGAAGCTGACCGCGATCAGGTGCTGCGCCCGCCGTTCGGCGCCGTCGGAGTGGCTGCGTCGGGCGCCGAAGCGCCACAGGACGACGAAACCCGCCAGCGACTCGATCAGGCTATCGATCCCGAACCCAACGAGGGCGATGGACGATGCCGCCACTCCGGCGCCGATCGCGATCACGAACTCGACGAAGTGCCACCCGATGCCGCCCCACGCGAGCAGCCTCGCGCGCCGAACGAGCCGCGCGCGCTCCTGCCCGACAACCCGAAGCGAGCCGACCTGTACGACCACGTCAGAGAGTCTAGAACTGACGCCGAGTGTCAACGAAACCGTGGGGCGGTGAGCCGCGTCGGGCGGGTGTGTCTGGCGCCGAGAGGAGCTGGAGCCCTAGCGAGACGCGTCGGTCGGAGTCCCGCTGATTCCCGACGTGTCGCACACGAGCGTTACGCCCGCTTGGCGCGGGTACCCCCTGGGCGCACGCCCGCATCAAGGGGAGACAAGCGCGATCTGCCTCGCCAATTCCTCATCGAGCAGCAGCGTCTCGAGGAGGCCTCGGTCGTTGTGGAAGCCGACACCGTAGGTGTGCAGAGCCGAGCGTCACGGCGGACTTCTGCTTCGGCGGATCCGGGGCGCTCTACAACGCGGAGACGGACGCCGATGAGCGCTACCAGCTACTGACTCCGTTCACAGACAGCGTCTGCGACCTGCACCAATCCGGGCCGCTCGGCGAGCTGGAGGAGAGGGCACGAGCGGCGGGAGTCGCCGTAGGGCGCGGGGCCGAGCTCGAGCACGCGCGCAACGAGGGCTTCGGGAACTCCTGGAGCGATGGCTGCGTGAGAAGCGCGAGCGCGAGCTACGTGCGGCCGTCGAGGTCCACGCGGCACCAAGACGCCTTTGTGGACGCAAGCGTGACGCGGTGTAGGAGGAGGAGAGGTGGGGCGAGGAGACTCCCCTCAGGATTGGCGCTGCAATCACGTCGTTGCGCAACTACTCAGCGTCATTCATGTTGGTCCCCTCGTCGAGCCTCCCGACGGGTTCTGGAAGGTAAGATCCGCTCGCGGGGACGCCCCCCCTCCCGCGGTGCCGTGCTACTCGAACAGGCGCTAGCTGCGGTGTGGCGCGTCCCCGTTGCTCTTTGCGGGGGAGGTTTGACTGCCGGTTCAGCGGGGAAGGCGTGTCGCGTTCGAGTAGTGCGGCAACCGGCCTCCGGGCGGGAGGTCGACGAAAGGAGGGGGGAGCCGTGAGGCTCAAGCTAGGCGTTTTCACGATGCTCGCTGCGATCGTCGTGGCAGCCAGCGTCCTTGCAGCGACGGCAGCACCGGCAACGTCGGCGACAAACACGGCGACCGTGCCGATCGCGGGGACAATCGCGGGCGGCGGCACGTTCACTGGCACGTTCACGATCACGAAGTTCGCGGTCCAGAACGGCCAGATCGTCGCGATCGGGACGTTGAGCGGCACGCTCACCGATGCTGCCGGAAACGTGATCGGCACGGTGACGAACCTGAAGGTGACGCTTCCGGTCACGACCGGGCAGCACTCGTGCACGATCCTCGAGTTGACGCTCGGGCCGCTCGACCTCAACCTGCTAGGGCTCATGGTGCACCTAGACCAGGTGCATTTGACGATCACAGCGGAACCGGGCCCGGGGAACCTGCTCGGGAACCTGCTGTGCCAGATCGCCGGGCTGCTTGATAATGGGGCGTCACTGAACGCCGTCGTCGACAAGCTGAACCAGGTGCTGAAGCAGCTCTAAGTTCGATCTGCTGGACGAGAAGGGGGGCAATCGCCCCCCTTCTCGTCGTTCGTCGACTCGACTGACGACGAGGTTGCGCACCTTTCGGCCCCTCCGACTCTGCTCGCCCGGCGGCGCACATGAACGTCGTGCTCGCTCAGCGGCTGCTCGGCGACAAGAGCGCCGGCACCACCAGGCATATCTCCATCCATCCGATGAGGACCTGTGCGCGCTACCGATAGTGCCTTCCGAAGCTATGGGATTCCGGCAATCTGCGACGTCAGGAACGCACGCACGATAAGCGACGAAAGCGTGCGTTACCCCACGCGCGTAGCATTTCTTTGCCGTTGGCCGCAAGGGGGGTTCCGAACCAGGCGAAGGG
>JALZFG010000224.1 GCA_030861645.1 Actinomycetota bacterium | reverse complement strand
GAATCCGTCTGGTTCGTTCCCGACCCCGAGCTGCTCGAGGGGCTCGAGCGAATGCCAACGTTGGTCGCGACGCTCCACGCGGCCGAGCACGCCTTGATCGCCCTGCTGCCGCTCTGGGCGATGTGCGACCGCTGGGACATCGGCGGGCTCTCGACCAACCTCCACTTCCAGACGGGGCGGCCGACGGTGTTCGTGTACGACGGCCATCCGGGCGGCGTCGGCATCGCCGAGCGCGGATTCGACGTCTTCGAGAGCTGGATCGAGGACACGGCCAGCCTCGTCGAGCGCTGCCCCTGCGAAGTCGGCTGCCCCTCGTGCGTCCAGTCGCCGAAGTGCGGGAACCTGAACGAGTTCCTCGACAAAGCCGGGGCGGTCACGCTGCTTCGGCGCGCGCACGTGTCGATCCCACCCGGCGTCCCGCGATGATCGTCCTCCGCAGCAGAGGCGTGTCGATATTCGCTTGCGCCGTTCGTCGTAGCGGCGAACGCGATCGGAAGGAGGACCGGCGATGCAGTACATGCTGCTGATCTACGGCTCGGAGGCATCCTGGGCGGCGCTCTCGGACGACGAGCGAAACACGATGTACGAGGAGTATTTCGCGCTCAGTCGCGATCTCCGCGGGCAGGGCAAGCTGATCAGCTCGCACGAGCTGCAGCCGACCGAGACGGCGACGACCGTCGTCGTCCGCGACGGCGGCACCCTCGTGACGGACGGGCCGTTCGCCGAGACGAAGGAGGTGCTCGGCGGCTACTACCTGATCGCGGCCGACTCGCTCGACGAGGCGATCGAGTGGGCCGCACGGATTCCCTCCGCGCGGACGGGCAAGGTCGAGGTGCGCCCGGTCGTGATGGAGCACGCGGAGGTGGCCTGATCGACGACCTCGCGAGCGCCTACCGAGACGAGTTCTCGCGCTCGGTCGCGATTCTCGCTCGCGTCCTCGGCGACCTCGACCGCGCCGAGGACGCGGTGCAGGACGCGTTCGCGACGGCCCTCGAGCGCTGGCCCCGCGACGGCACCCCGGCGAACCCCGGCGCCTGGATCGTCACGACGGCACGGAATCGCGCCCTCGATCGGCTCCGGCGCGAGCGGACGCTCGCGCGGAAGACGGAGCTGATCGAGCGACTGAGCCGGCTCCCACCTGCGCACGAGGAGGAGAGCGAGATCCCCGACGAGCGCCTCGAGCTGATGTTCGTCTGCTGCCATCCGGCGCTCTCCCGGGAGGCGCAGGTCGCGCTTACGCTCAGGCTCGTCGGTGGGCTGACGACCGCGGAGATCGCGCGCGCGTTTCTCGTACCCGAGCCGACGCTCGCGCAGCGCCTCGTGCGGGCGAAGCGGAAGATCCGCGACGCCGCGATCTCGCTCGCTGTGCCGCCCGACCATGCACTCCCGGACCGCCTCGGCTCCGTGCTCGCGGTCCTCTACCTGATCTTCAACGAAGGGTACGCGGCGACGGCCGGCGGGCTCGTTCGGGTGGACCTGTGCGACGAGGCGATTCGGCTCGCGAGGCTGCTCGCTGTCCTCATGCCCGACGAGCCGGAGGTGGGTGGGCTGCTCGCGCTGATGGTCCTCCACGACTCGCGGCGCGAGACGCGTGCCGAGGGCGGCGAGCTCGTCCTGCTCGCGGATCAGGACCGGTCGCGGTGGAACCGGGCGAAGACCAGCGAAGGGAGGCGGGTGCTCGAGCGCGCGCTGCGACTGGGTCGCCCCGGGGTGTATCAGCTTCAGGCTGCGATCGCGGCGCTCCACACCGAGGCGGCGCGCGCCGCGGATACCGATTGGCGTCAAATCGCCGCACTCTACGACGAGCTCCGCCGCCTCGCGCCGTCTCCCGTCGTCGAGCTCAACTACGCGGTCGCCGTCGCGATGGCGGAAGGGCCCGCCGCGGGGCTCGCGCTCGTCGATCGCATCGAGGGGCTCGATCGCTACCACCTCTTCCACTCCGCCCGCGCCGACCTGCTGCGCCGGCTGGAGCGCGAAGACGAGGCGCGCGAGGGATACGCACGGGCGCTCGCGCTCGCGACGAACGAGGCCGAGCGCGCCTTCCTCGAGAGGCGCCTCGCCGAGCTGAGCCGACGCTCCGCGCTACGAGCTCCCGCGGCGGCGCGCGTGCGCGACCGGGCCTCGCGCCTGGTCGAGAACGGGTGACGTCGCGGCCGAGAGTCGAGGCTCGCTCATGCGAGCGCCGAGAGGGCGAGCTCGACGGCTTGCGTCGGCGTCGCCGCGCGCGGCACGCCCGCGATCTCCCAGCCGGGCTCGAGGATGACGATAGGGCGGCCGAGGATGCCGGCGAAGCCGATCTCCGTGAGCGTGCCCCACGCACCGCCGACGGCGATCACGGCATCGCCCGATGCTGCCACCGCGAGATTCCGCGCGTGACCAATTCCGGTCACGACGACGTGGTCGATCCACTCGTTCGCGTCGGCGGCGGTCTCGCCCGGGAGGATCCCGATCGTCGTGCCGCCGGCCGACTTCGCGCCCCGGGCGGCGGCCGTCATCACCTCACCGCGGCCCCCGCAAACGACGGTGCATCCCCGCTCCACGAGCAGCCGGCCGAGCTCCTCGGCGCGCCCCTCGTGCTCGGCGCCGCTTCCGATCACCGCGACCTGAATCGCCATCACGTGCGATCGTAGAAGGCATGGGAACTCGACGGGCGCGTGGAGGAATCCTCGTCGCTGGCGGAGGCTTCGCGGGAAGCTACGTCGCGAAGCTGCTCGGGAAGCGCGGCGCGACGATCGTCAGTCCCGACAACTACATGCTCTATACCCCGATGCTCCCCGAGGCCGCGTCGGGGACGCTCGAGCCGCGCCACGTGGTCGTGCCACTGCGCCAGATGTGTCCCTACGCCGAGCTCCTGCTCGGCCAGGCGGTGCGCCTCGACGAGGATCGCAGGCGCGTCGATGTGACGACGGCGGAGGGACAGTTCGAGATCGAGTACGACGAGCTCGTACTCGCGGTCGGATCCGTTCCCCGCACACTCAAGATCCCGGGCCTCGCTGAGCACGCCGTCGGTTTCAAAGACCTCGCCGATGCGATCTACCTGCGAAACCACGTGCTCCGCGAGCTCGAGGCCGCGAACGCGGAGGTCGAGCCGGAGCGCGTCGCCCCCCACCTGACGTTCGTCTTCGTCGGTGCCGGGTACGCGGGCGTCGAGGCGCTTGCCGAGCTCTCCGACCTCGTGCGCGACGCGCTGCGGTACTACCCTGCGCTGCGCGAGGCCCGACAACGGTGGATCCTCGCGGACGCGGCGCCCAAGATCCTCCCCGAGATCCCGCCGGGGCTGGGCGAGTACGCCGCCGGGCAGCTGGCGCGGCGCGGCGTCGAGATTCACGTCGGAACGACGCTCGAGCGAGTCGAGAACGGGACCGCCGTGCTCTCGGACGGGACGCGCGTGCAGACGCACACGCTCGTCTGGACCGCGGGAGTCCGCCCGCGACCGGTGGTCACGGAGTGGGGCCTGCCCGTCGACGAGCAGGGCCGCGTCAAGGTGGACCAGTTCCTGCGCGTAGAGGGACGACAGAACATCTGGGCACTCGGTGACAACGCGGCTGTCCTGAACGCCGCGACGCCCGGAGAAACCGACCCGCCGACCTCCCAGCACGCGCTCCGGCAGGCACGACGGCTAGCCAAGAACCTCGGCGGAGACCTCCAGCCCTACCGCTACCGAATGCTCGGCCAGGTCGCGACACTCGGACGGCACAAGGGAATTGCAGACGTGCTGGGGGTGCGTTTCCGCGGCTTCCCCGGCTGGTTCGTCACGCGCACGTACCACCTCTACCAGCTCCCACTGCTGACGAGGAAGCTGCGCGTGCTCGCCGACTGGACGGTCGCGCTTGCCTTCCCGCGCGATATCGCCGAGCTGGGCATGCTCGGGCACCCGCACCCGCTCGGCGCGAGCGAGGGTCCCGGTAGCGCCGGCGTGGAGAGCAAACCGCCCGTGCCGCCGGCGTGAGCGACGTCGAGCCCGACGACCTCGGCTTCGCCGGGCAGCGCGGCGACGACGAGCTCAGCCTGCCCTGAGCGACGGCAGCACCTCCATCGCGAACCGCTTCCACGCCGCCTCCGCCTCGCGGGGGTTCGCGTCCTTCCCGGCGCCGACGACGACGAAGCGATCGATCTCGAGCACGGCCAGCTCCCGCAGGCGCTCCGCGCAACGCTCGGACGGCCCCGCCAGAGCGAAACGGTCGATGAACTCGTCCGTGACGGCGGCCTGCGGGGCAGGCGACCGCGCGTCGCCGGTGGTCTCATAGCGACGGCTTACCTCCTCGACGCCGGTCACCGTCGCGGAGCTGCTCGAGCGAGCTTCGGGAGAAGTGCGCGAAGGTGGCGACGTTTGGCGCACGAGATCGCGCGCGGCGGCAACGTTCGGGTGCGCAGCTGCGACGATATACGCGCCGAAGCGCCTCGCCCCTGCCGCCCTCGCTGTCTTGATC
>JALZFG010000203.1 GCA_030861645.1 Actinomycetota bacterium | reverse complement strand
GATCAAGACGTTCTCCGCGGTGTTCGGCAACGACCCGATCGACGAGCGCGACTACATCGAGGAGGTCGTTGCGGCGACGGGCGTCCAGAGCCACTACGTCGAGCCAAGCTCGGGGCAGTTCTTCGAGGAGCTCGCGAAGCTCGTCTGGCACCAAGAGGAGCCGATGGTCAGCACGGGGCCGTACGCGCAGTGGTGCGTGATGCGCTTGGCTGCCGACCACGTCAAGGTTCTCCTCGACGGTCAGGGCGGCGACGAGCTCCTGGCGGGCTACGTTCCCTACGAGGCGGTCTACCTCCGCCAGCTCGTGCGCGAGCGCCGCTACGCCGACGTTGTGCGCGAGGCCTGGGCGGCCCGAGACGTGCTCCGTCCCCTCGTCGCGCGCCGACTCGCCGAGCGAAGGAGGGCTCTTCCGATTACGAGCCTCCTACGACCGGAATTCCGAGCTGGAGTCACTCCTCCTCGAGACCTCCGAAGTCAGGCCGATCTCAAGCTCCGTCTCCTCCAGGACGTGACGGCGTACAGTCTTCCGTCGCTCTTACGGTACGAGGACCGGAACTCAATGGCGTTCTCGATCGAGAGCCGTGTCCCGTACCTCGATCCGGAGCTGGTGGAGCACGTTCTCGCCCTGCCGCCGGAGGCGATCATCCGCGATGGATGGAGCCGCGCGATCCTGCGCGACTCGATGAAGGGCGCTTTGCCCGAGAAGATTCGCTTGCGCCGCTGGAAGGTCGGCTTCACCACGCCCGAGATGCGCTGGCTCAAGGCGCGCCGAACGATCGTTCAGAGCCTCTTTCGTTCACCGGCGTTCTGCGAGCGGAAGTACTGGCACGGGCTCGCGATCGCCGACGCCTTCGGCGACGCGTGCGCCGGGCGGCTCGAGGAGTCGCTCTTCTTCTGGCGCGCGCTGAACGTCGAGATCTGGCTCCGTGTCTTCTTCGACGGCGACGAGCGGGTCAGCAACCGCAGCACGCCGGCGACGGGCTTCGCGAGCATGGGCGACCGCGAAGCCGTCGCGACCCTGAACGGGGAGGCGGCGCGGGCATTCGCCTGCTTCGGGCCGAACGGGGGCAGGCACCTGTTCGCAAGCGCGCGCAACCGGCAGGTGTACGCGCGCGCGCCGATCCGGACGCGTAAGGTGGCTCCGGGGGACGACCTCGAGGCGGTGGTGCTCGATGCGGTCTCGGAGCTCGAGCCGCGGGCGAAGGTGCGGCCGGGCGATGTGATCGCGATCAGCGAGAAGGTCGTCGCGATCAGTCAGCGGCGATCGCTTCCCGTCGGCGAGATCGAGCCCAGCTCGCTGGCGAAGCTGCTCTCGCGCTTCGTGAGGCGCACGCCCGTCGGGATCGGTCTCGCGATTCCCGCGACGATGCATCTCGCGCTCCAGGAAGCTGGCGCGCGCCGGATCCTCGCTGCCGCGCTCGCCTCGGCGTTGACGCGGCCGTTCGGGGTGCGGGGCGTCTTCTACCGCGTCGCGGGACGGCAAATCGCCGCCATCGACGGGCCGACGGCCGGAACGATGCCGCCGTACAACACGCACGCCAAGCTTCCGCCTGCCGAACCCGACCAGGTCGCGGGCGAGCTTTCGCGTTCGCTGAGCGGGCTCGCCGGCGGACAGGTCGACGTCGCGATCATCGACGCCAATGACATCGGCGTCGAGATTCTCGGTGCGAGCCGAGCGCTTGACCGCCCGTTGCTGCGATCGCTCTTGCGAGACAATCCGCTCGGCCAGGGAACCGAGCAGACTCCGATCGCGCTGATCCGCAGGGTGAGTGGCGCCTGAGCTGCCGGTCGAGGAAGCGGCTGGCGGTGCGGCAGAGAGGGGCGGCGGACGGGCTCGGCGTCCGGCGAGGGAGCGGCATCCCGCTGCCGCGCCGAGGCGGCGAGCGCTCGCCACGCTCAGGCGGTTCCGATGGCGGGACGCCCCGCCGGCCGGCTACTTCGAAATCTCCTCGATCGTCTCCCCGACCCGCGCGGGCTCGGCTTCGACCGCCACGTCCGCTTGCGAGACGATGCCGATCAGCCGGCCGTCCTCCTCGACGACCGGGAGCCGCCGTACCTGGTGCTCGGCCATCAGGCGCAGCGCCTCGGCGAGATCCTGCTGGGGATCGATCGTCGCGAGGTCGGTGGACGCAATGTCGCGTAGCGAGACGCTCTGCGGATCCTTGCCCTCGGCGACGACGCGGATCGCGATGTCACGATCGGTCGCCGTCCCGACGAGCCGGCCGCCCTCGACGAGCGGCACGAGCCCGACGTCCTCCTCCTTCATCAGGCGAGCGGCCTCCGCCACCGTCGCGTCCGGGCTGAGAGCTCGCGGATTCGGAGTCATCACCTCCCGGATCTGCCTCTGCTGCATCTCGCCTCCTTTTGGGTCGATTCGCTCGCTCGTTACCCGCCGCGGCCGTTCGGAAAACGGTGAGAATGCCGTCGTGCGCACGCCCGAGCTCGCCGAGAGGATCCGCGAGCTCGCCCTCTCGTTTCCCGAGGCCTACGAGGACGAGCCATGGGGTCACCCCGTCTTCAAGGTCGCGGACAACCGCATGTTCGCCGGAATGAGCGTCCGCGAGGACGCGGTCGAGCTCACGGTGAAGCTGACGGCCGAGGAGCGGGAGATCGCATCCCTGCTCCCGTTCGTCTCGCGGGCCCGGTACGTCGGGCGGTACGGCTGGATCACGGCGCACGTGACCGACGAGGAGTCGCTCGCGGCGGCTCTCGAGTGGCTGCGCGAGAGCTACTGGCTGAAGGCGCCCGGGAAGCTGCGGACGACAGTCGAGGGCGACGACTAGACGATCGATCGAAAAAGCGATCAATCGTCGACTTGACGAGGCCGCTGCGCGGTCTCGCGACGAAATCCTGCCGCAGCCGCCGTTCGGCCACTGCGGCCACC
>JALZFG010000292.1 GCA_030861645.1 Actinomycetota bacterium | reverse complement strand
GACCGGAGCGGCAGGCGCACCGCGTGGGCACCCGCGCGGCCTTCGGGCCAGGCGATGCGGCCGTCCTCGAGCACGAGCGCGGCGCCCGTCGCGCCGACCGCCTCCATCGTCGTCTTGACGATCGCCTCGAGCGACTCCTCCAGGTAGAGCGCCTCCGACACCGCCTCGGAGATGCGCGCGAGCGCCTCGAGCTCGCGCACCCGTCGCTGCGCCTCCGCGTAGAGCTTCGCGTGCTCGATCGTCTGCGCGACCTGCGCCGCGATCGCGAGCAGGAGGTCGATCTCCGCGTCGGAGAACGCCCGCGCCCGCCGCGTCCGGATGTTGAGCGCGCCGGCGAGCTTGTCTCGTGCCAGGATGGGCACGGCCAGGATCGACTCGTACTCGTCCTCGGGGAGGTTCGGAAAGGTCTTGAAGCGCGGGTCGAGATGCGCCTGCTCCGGAAGCATGATCGGTGCGCGCGCGGCGGCGGCCGCGCCGGTGATGCCCTCTCCGGGTCGCATCTTCGGGCGGCGGCTCATCTCCTCGACGCGCGTGCCGTGCGTGGCGCGTAGCCCGAGCTCGTCGCTACGTTCGTCGTAGAGGTAGACGAAGCACGCGTCCGCTTCGAGCGCCTCCGCCACCTTCCGCGCCACCAGCGCCAGCACCTCCTCGAGGTCGAGCGTCGAGTTGACGGTCTCGATCGTGTCGGTCAGGAGGCGCAGATGGCGCTCGGAGGCGTGCATTCTGCGCGATTGTAGGGTTCGCCGTGGCATGTCTCGCTACGACTGGCTGCTCTTCGTCCACGTCCTCGGTGCGTTCTCGTTCCTGGGCGGCATCGCGGCGCTCACAGCCCTCCAGATCGCCGCGATCACCAGCGTCCGAGCCAGCGACGTCGCGCTCTTCATGACGTTGGGGCGCGTCGGAGAGGTGATGGTCAACGTCGGAGCGATCGTCGTGCTCGTGTTCGGAATCTGGCTCGCCCTCGACCTCGACTACGGCCTGGACGAGCCGTGGATCGTCGCCTCGCTCGCCCTCTGGGTGCTGAGCGCGGTCCTCGGGTATTTCGGAGGCAAGCGGTACGCCGCGGCGCGCCGGGAGGCGACGCGGCTCGCGGCGGATGACGACCGCCCGACCGCCGAGCTCGACGCGCTCCTGCGTGACCCCGTCGCGTTGCTCGTGAACTGGGGTGGCGCGACCGCGGTGCTCGCGATCCTCGCCCTCATGGTCTTCAAGCCGGGCTCGTGACGACGCTCGCGGTCCTGCGGCCCGAGCAGTGGGAGTGGCCGCTCTTTCTCCACCTCGTCGGCGCGACGCTCCTCGTCGGCGGCCTCGCCGCCGTCACAGCCACGACGGTGGCTGCGCTGCGGCATGGCGCCGGCCGGGCGACCCTGCTCGAGCGCGTCGCCCTCCGGACGCTCCTGCTCGCCGTCTGGCCGGGGCTCATCGTGACATTTGCCGGTGGCGTCTGGGCCGAGAGCAGGGAGGACGTCGACGCCTTCTGGGTCGGCGTGGGACACGCCGTCACCGAGGGAGGCGCGCTTGTCGTCCTGGCGATCACGCTGCTGACGTGGCGAAGCGCTCGCCGGACGCGCGTCGGCGACGCCCGTCCCCTGAGCGGTCGCCTGGCCGCCGTCCTCACGCCGCTCTACCTCGCGGTGCTGATCTTCGCGATCTGGGCGATGACGACGAAGCCGGACTAACCTACCCCGCGACTCCGCCGCTCGAGCAGGAGCACGTCGCGCCAGACTCCGGCCCGCTGGCCGAGCCGCTCACGGACGCCGACGATGCGGAAGCCGCAGCGCTGGTGCAGGGCGACGCTCGCGCGGTTCTCGGGGAAGATCCCGGCCTGGAGCGTCCAGAGCCCGGCATCCTCGGCCTCGCGAACGAGTCGCTCGAGCAGCGCTCGGCCGATTCCCCGCGCGCGTGCATCGCGTGCGACGTAGACGCTGTCTTCAGCCACGCCCGCGTACACGCAGCGCTCTGACACCGGCGACAACGCCGCCCACCCGACCACCGTCCGCTCAGCTCGCGCGACGAGCCGCGGCGTGCGCAGGTGGGACGCGTTCCACTCCTCCCACGTCGGCACCGCGGTCTCGAACGTCGCATCGCCCGTCTCGATCCCCTGCCGGAAGATCTCGGCGACGGTGGGCCAGTCCGCTGTCGCCATCGCCTCGACCACGAGGGACGCGGGGCGCGCAAAGGCCGGGGTTGACACGGAGGGGCGG
>JALZFG010000199.1 GCA_030861645.1 Actinomycetota bacterium | reverse complement strand
GCGAGCGCGAAGGCGACTCCGACCACGACGATGGCTGTCCAGCGTCCGAACCGCCGCAGGAGCAAGTTCAAGCCGAGGCCTCGGAAGGTCAGCTCCTCGATCATCGGCGCGACGAGAACGACCACGGCCGCGTTCGCGGCAAACGCTGCCGCCCGGCTCGGCTCCCACCGGTCGGGGACGAGGCCCTGCTCTCCCCCGGGATCGAGAACGGGGCTGAGGATGCCGGCGAACGCGACGACGCCGATGAAGATCGCAAGCGACAGACCAAGCGCAACCCCCCACGACCGCGGGCGCTGCAGCCCGAAGACCTCGCGGCGCCGTAGGCCGCGCGCGATCCAGAGGACGATGCCGAGGACGATCGCGAACTGGACGACGCCGAGGATCGCCGTGCTGTATCGGTAGAGGGCGTCGTCGGGCGTCTCCCCGCCGCCGAAGCGCGCCGCGTAGTTGAGCGCAGCAAAGACGGAGACAAACGCCGTCCACGCGAGAAGGCGTCCGCTCCCGCTCACTGCCAGCCGGCGAACGCCCTGCATAAGGGCGCCTGGGCAAAGCGCATTCCCGCAGCGGCTGCGCCCTCTTCGTCGACGCGATCGTCGCCGACGTGGAGAGCGCGTTCCGCTCCGATTCCGAGCTCGGCGAGCGCGAGCTGGAAGGGTCGTGCGGCCGGCTTCGCGGCGCCGACCTCCGCGGAGATGACGATGGTCGCGAAGCGGTGCTCGAGCCCGTGCGTGCGCAGGTGGTCGCGCAGGCTGATCTCCCAGTTGGCGACGACGGCGAGCTCGAGGCCGCGACCGGCGAGAGCGGCGATCGTTTGCACGGCGCCCGGAACGAGCTCGAAGACGAGCGCCGCAAGGAAAGCGGGGGCGAACTCTTCCACGTCGAGGTCGGCTTCCAGCGCGGCGAGGAAGACGGCGGTGCAATCCCGTCGCAGCGTCTGCAGTCGGATGTGGTCGCCCGCGGTCTGCGCGTGTGCACGGTAGTAGCGCGCCTCTTCCCGAAAGGCACGCGTCACCGCCGCCTCGTCACGATCGACTCCGCGCGCTCGTAGGGCCGCCGCCAGCGCCGGAACCGGATTGCGGAGCTGGAGCAGGGTTCCGAAGCCGTCGACCGTGACGGCGTCGACGTCAGCGAAACGCATCCCGATGGAGCACCCGGGCTATCGCGGCGATGCCGCCGCCGACGTGGGGCCCGGGCTCGAGCAGCTCAGCGGGAATGACGGCGAACCGGCCGGCGCGTACGGCCGTCAACCGCCGCGTGCGAGGGTTGCGCCGCAGCCCCTCGAGCGTCGTCCCGCTGTCCGAGGTCGCGAGGTAGAAGCGGGGGTTGATCTTGACGAGCTGACGCGGGTCGAAGGGACCCGCCTCCGGCGCAGCCCCGCCGACGTTCTGCCCACCCGCCTCGGCGATGATGTCCCCCTGGATAGTGCGGTCTGACACGGTGGTGAAGAATCCGGTATCCAGGAACACCGTCACCGGGCGTCGGCCGGCGAGACGTTCCGCGACGCGCTGCCGGCGTTCCTCGATGCGGGCGACGGCAGCGCGCGCGTTCAACGGTCGGCCGACGAGCACACCGAGGTCGGCGAGGGCGCGCTCGACCGCCGGCACAGAGATATCGGCGGCGATGTACTCGGGAACGTCGAGACGACGGTGGAGAAGAGCGGTAGCCGCGTCGCTCGAGGCCCACGCGAGGGCGATGTCGAAGCGGCGATCGGGGACGTCGTTGTTCGTTGCGGCGACGACGCGGCGACGGACGCCGAGCGCTCGCAGCGTCGTAACCATGTCACGCCCGACAGCAAGGATTCGCCGCGGCGCGCGCTCGAGGATGGTCGGCGGCCCGCTGGCACCTTGGACGCTCACGGGGTAGATGCGGACCGATGACCCGGTGGGCTCGGCCCGCTCGCCGCACCCCGTCGCCAAGAGGGCGAGCGCGCACAGGCAGCTCGCGGCGACGATCCCCCGCACGACGCCTCGATGATAGCCGTGTCTCTGTACGCTCCCTCCGACGAGGCAAACGGTTGAGCGGACGCTACTTCACGCCGGAAGAGGCGAACGAGCTTCTCGCCTCGGTGCGACCGCTCGCCGAGCAGATGGTCGCTCACCGGCGCGCCCTCACCGCCGCCGAGAAGCGCCAGGGCGAGTTGATCCGGCGTGTCGCCGGGAACGGGAGCATGCGGCCGGGCGAGCTCGCTGCGGCGCGGGAGCGCGCGCGGCGAGAAGCGGCGGGCCTGGCGAGCTGCGTTGGGAGGATCCGAGAGCTGGGCGCGCAGGTCAAGGACCTCGAGCGCGGACTCGTCGACTTTCCGGCCCGGCGGGGAGACGAGGACGTGCTCCTCTGCTGGCACGTCGGGGAGGACGAGATCAGCCACTGGCATGGGCTCGAGGAGGGCTTCGAAGGTCGGAAGCCGCTTCCGCTCTAGCAGCAGGCGCTGAGGAGCCGCCAGCAGGGCGTCGAATACCGCCGCGTGCCGTGGTGGCAGCGCCCTGTGACCGTCGCCGTCGTCATCCTGGCCGCGGTCGTTCTCGCCGAAGTCGTCGACCATCGGCTTGCGCGGCGAGCGCTCGCGCCGGAGGCGGTCACGCGCTATCGCGTGCTGCGGCGCGCCGTGACCACCGGCATCATCGCCGTCGCAGTTCTCTCGGGTCTGCTGGCGATCCCGCAGGTTCGGGCGATCGCCGGCGGCCTCCTGGCTTCCTCGGCGGTCGTCGGGCTGATCGTCGGTTTCGCAGCGCGCTCGACGCTCGCGAACTTCGTCGCCGGGCTCTTGATCGCCCTGACTCAACCGCTGCGGCTCGGTGATCACGTCGCGATCGCCGAAGGCTCGGGCGTCGTCGAGGAGATCGGTCTCATGTACACCCTGATCAGGACGCGCGACGACGCCCGGCTCGTGATCCCGAATGAGAAGCTCGCCTCGGATACGATTCGAAACTCGACGATCGTCAGCCGGGAGCAACTCGCAGAGGTCGCGCTGCGGGTTCCGCTGGCGACTGATCTGGAGGCCGTGGTCGCGCTGGTACGGGAGGCTCTTGCGGACGAAGCGGGCGTCGAGGTGCTCGTGACCGCGCTCGATGAGGCAGCGACGGTGACGCTGCGTGCCCGTGCCGCAGATGGGGACGCGACGGAGCGGCTCGCGAGCGACCTCCGTCTTCGCGTTCACGGCCGGCTTCGCTCGGGCGGAGTCCTCACGTGAGCCCCTCCGACGAACGGCGGGCGGTCGCCGAGCGCGTCCTGCTCCAGCGCCGCCGCCGTCAACGCCGAGACGCGAAGTCGCGCCGTCGCCGGAAGCTGACGCTCCTGCTCGCCGGCCTCGTTCTCGGTCTGGTCGTGCTTGTCGCGGTCGCGGGCTTCGGCGGCGCGGCCGCCTTTCGCGCCAGCTGCACGCTGGGCTCGCTGCGCCCGGCGGCACTCGGCCACAACTCCTTCGTCTACTCTTCCACGGGGTCGCTGCTCGGCTCGATTCCATCGGAGAGAAACCGGCAGCCGGTTGCGCTCGGCCGTGTGAGCTCGTGGATGCGGAAGGCGACGATCGCGATCGAGGACCGGCGCTTCTACCGGCACGGCGGCGTGGACTACGAGGGGATCGCCCGCGCCTTCTGGAAGGACCTCCAAGCCGGCCGGGTCGTTGAGGGAGGCTCGACGATCACGCAGCAGCTCGTGCGGACGCTGTACATCCCGAGGCGGGATCGATCCCTCGAGCGCAAGCTCACGGAAGCGTGCCTCGCGATGAAGTTGAGCCGCGCATGGTCGAAGAAGCGCATCCTCACCGCCTACCTCAACCACGTCTACTACGGCAACCAGGCCTACGGCGTCGAAGCGGCGGCGCAGACGTACTTCGCGCGGCGCGCCCGCACGCTGAACCTCACGCAGGCTGCCCTCCTCGCCGGCCTGACGCAGGCGCCGTCGGCATACGACCCGTTCCGGCACTCCCACCGTGCCCTTGCACGGCGCGACCAGGTGCTGCGGGCGATGCTCGAGAACGGTGACATCTCCTACCGCCAGTACGCGACCGCGCTGCGCAAGCGCTGGCTTCACCTGAAACCCGGGACGCTGTACAGGCGTATCCGCCAGCCGTACTTCTTCAGCTTCGTTCGGCAGCAGCTCGTCGACCACTACGGCGAGCGCCGCGTTCGATCAGGAGGTCTGCGCGTCCACACGACGATCGACCCGCGCCTGCAGCGTCTCGCCGAGCGCGCGATTCGCAACACCCTCTACTACCCGAGTGACCCCGCGGCTGCCATCGTTGCGATCGATCCGGAGAACGGCGCGATCCGGGCAATGACCGGCGTGATTCCGGGGAGGCGGAAGAACCAGTTCAACCTCGCCGCGCAGGCACGACGGCAGGCCGGGTCGACGTTCAAGACCTTCGTGCTCACGGCAGCGGTCGCGCGTGGGATCAACCCGTATACGACCTACTACCGGTCGGCACCGTTCCACTACCGCGTCCCGAAGACGGACGAGCCGTGGAACGTGGAGACGTACGGCAACACGTACCTCGGCCCGGTCAGCGTCGCGCGGGCGACTCTGTATTCCGATAACACCGTCTATGCGCAGCTCACCCTCGACGTCGGTCCGGCGAACGTCGCTCGGATGGCGCGGGCTCTCGGCGTGCGCACGCCGCTCGCGCC
>JALZFG010000196.1 GCA_030861645.1 Actinomycetota bacterium | reverse complement strand
CTCGCTCGCGTTCGACGACGACGGAGAGACGATCCGCGATGTGAAGTTCGAGGGCCGCGGCTGCGCGATCAGCCAGGCGGCGACGTCGATGCTGATGGAGATGGTCAAGGGCCGCGCCGCAGGTGACGTCGCCGCGATGCCGCGTGACGAACTGCTCGACGAGGTCGGAATACCGCTCACGCCGATCCGGCTCAAGTGCGCCCTCCTCGGCCTCGGCGTGCTCAAGGTCGCCCTCCATCGCGCCAAGGGCACGCCGCTCCCAGAAGAGTGGAGCGGCGCCGACGACATCGACTTCCGGTGACCGCTCCGCCGCGCGACGTTCGCTCGGGTGGAACCGCGTGCCGTTCCCGCGCCGGGCTTGCAGCCTGGCGCGCGCGTGCCGACGGGCACGCACGTGGTCGTTAGTGGCCGAGCTCGACGTCGGGCCCATCGACGAGCTACCGCCCGGGGCCGTCAAGATCGTGCGCGCCGGGGAGATCGCCGTCGGCGTCTACAACCTCGGTGGTCAGCTCTACGCGATCGAAGACCGCTGCTCGCATGACGACGGGCCGCTTTGCGAGGGCGATTTCGACGCCGAGGAGGCCGTCGTCGTCTGCCCGCGCCACGGAGCGAACTTCGACATCCGCACGGGAGAGCCCCTGACGCTCCCGGCCGTCGAGCCGGTCGAGGTCTTCCCGGTGCGCGTCGACGAACGCGGCATCGTCAAGGTCGACGTTTGACGTCGCGAGCGTCGGCGCTTCGGCCGCCCAACCCTCAACCAACCCTCGAGGGGGTCTGGCCCCGTTGAGGGTTGGCCCTCGACCGCGCGACCCGCTCGGCGGAAGGCGACCGGGCGCGCTCCGCTAGCTTCTCGGAGTGCGTCGAGACGACTTCGCTGACGCGCCGCCGGGCGCCGCGCGTCTCGCGCTCAACTGATGCTCGACGATAACGTCCGGCGAGTCCTGTCTCGACTCGAGCGGGAGGACGCAGACGAGCGCGCCCGCGGCGTCCCTCGTGAGGAGCGGGCGCGGCAGGTCGCGCCGACGACCGGAAGGTTCCTGTTCGCGCTCGTGGCGCCGCAAGGGGATTGCGAGGTGCTCGAGATCGGAGGCTCGCGCGGCTACTCGACGATCTGGCTGGCGTCGGGCGCCCGCTACCTCGGAGGCCGCGTGCTCTCGCTCGAGGTCGATGCCCGAAAGTGCGAGGCCTGGCGACGAAACGTTGCCGAGGCCGGGCTGGATGCGTGGGCCGAGCTGATCGAGGGAGACGCGTTCGAGACGCTGCCCGCGATCGAGGACGTGTTCGACGTCGTGTTCCTCGACGCGGAGAAGGAGGATTACGAGGCGCTCTTCGCACTCGCTCGAACCAGGGTGGAGCCGGCGGGCGTGATCATCGCCGACAACGTCCTCTCGCACGGCGAGACGCTCACCGCCTACTCGCGGGCGCGGCAGTCAGACCCGACGCTCGAATCCGTCACCGTGCCCCTGGATCGAGGTCTCGAGCTTTCCGTCGTCCTGCGCGAGCCGACGCAGTAAATGCCCGGCGCTCGCGGGTCGCGTCCAGCGCGCACGCGACGGTCATTCAGAGATGGGACACCGCGAAGACCGACCGGCGCCAGGACCGGCTACAGTTGCCCTACCGCGGAAAGGAGGTGGTCCGATTTGAGTTCTGACAGTACGGGCAGTGGAGGTGCCAGCGGGTAGGGGCGTGTCCCCGTGACCTAAGGGGAATCGCCTAGCCAGCGTGGGGGACGACGCGTAACGCGCCGCCCGGCGTCACAGCCGAGCAGGAAGCGTCCCTACCGAGATCGACGCTGGTAGCCGGAAAAAGGGCCACCTTCGGGTGGCCCTTTTCTATGGCTGGAGACCTGGCCGCGCGGTGCCGCGGCGCTCGACCTGGAGGTTCGGAAGCCACTCGAGCCAGCGGGGCAGATACCAGTTGCGCTCGCCCAGCAGGCGCATCGCCGCGGGGACGAGCACGGAACGGACGATCGTCGCGTCGATCAGCAGCGCCACGGCGATGCCGAAG
>JALZFG010000175.1 GCA_030861645.1 Actinomycetota bacterium | reverse complement strand
CGACGTTCGTACTCAGCAGCGGGAGCGCGTCGGCCTTGCGCTGCGCACGTGTGTCGGCCTTACGCGGCGATCTTCTGGAGCACCGCATCGATACGCGCGAAGCCCCCCTTCGCACCCTCCTCGACGCCGTACTGCATCGTGGTGTCGCGCTGCTCGGTCGTGGCGAAGCGCATCGTCTGCGTCAGCTTCGTCCGCTCGCCGAGCTCCTCGAACTCCAGCGTCTGCAGGTGGTTCTGGAACGTCTGCACGAGCCGTGCGGGCGGCTCGACCTCGCGGAACTCGCCCTCGACGACGCCGAAGGCGGTTCGGAACCGGTAGGTGCCGCCTGGACGGACGTCCATCTCCTCGACGACGGTGCCGTCGCCCCACCATACGGGGATCAGCTCCGGATCCGTCCAGACGGAGTAGACGTGCGCGCGCGTTGCGTCGAAGATCCGCTCGACGCGGATCTCGAGCTCGCTCGGGGTGGTGACGGTGGTGGTGTTCATCGTGCTCCTTTCGTCCGTTCGACGACCTCCGCGAAGCGGTCGAGCCGCTGCAGCCACGTGCTGATGCCCTCGAAGGCATAGGGCACGAGTCTGCATCTGCGGGCACGGCCGACCTTCTCCGTGGCGACGAGGTTCGCCTCCTCGAGCAGCCGGATGTGCTTCTTCATCCCGCTCAGCGACATGCCGAACGGCTCGGCGAGCTCGCTGATCGTCGCGCTGCCAGCGCCGAGCCGTTCGAGCACGGCGCGCCGGGTCGGGTCGGCGAGGGCCGCGAACGCTCCTTCGACAGTCGGCGGATACTGAACCATTGAGTTCAGTATTGCAGGCCTGTCCGGAAAGGCAATAGGTGAGTAGGTTCCTCGCACAGTTCCGTCGGCTCGGCCGATGCCGTCCGCAGACCTCAGCTTCGCCTTTGAGCTTGCCGACCTCGCGGACTCGCTGAGCCTGCATCGGTTCGGGGCCGCTCGACCTGCGCGTCGAAACGAAGCCCGACCTGACCCGGTTGCGGATGCCGATCGCGCGGTCGAGCGCGCCCTGCGAGAGCGGATCGCCGTCAGCGCTCGCGGCGAAGGCGTGCTCGGTGAGGAGGAAGGCGACGACGGTGGGCAGCGCAATGGGTGATCGACCCGATCGACGGGACGAAGAACTTCTCGCGCGGCGTGCCAATGTGGGCAACGCTGATCGCACTGCTGCGGGACGGCGAGGTCACCTTCGGCGTCGTCTCCGCGCCTGCGCTCGGCCACCGCTGGTGGGCAGCCCGAGGCGAAGGCGCGTTCCGCGACGGCCAATCGATTCGCGCATGCCCGGTCGCTCGGCGATTTCTGGCAGCGCGCACTCGTCGCAGAGGGCGCGGTCGATGCCGCGATCGACGCGCGGCTGGCGATCTGGGTACGCGGCGCTGGTGGCACCGCCAAAGGCGTGTACGTTGCGCGATGCGGGTCCAGCGAGCCGAAAGATGGTCACTCGATCCGATCACCGAGTTTGAGATTGGGGGTGCGTACACCGTCAGCGAGCATTGCCGGGGGCAGGTTCGCACATGAGCTGTCTTGCGATCTCCAGCATGTTGGCGCGCGGCATGTGCACGATGCCGGGAACGGCGATCTTCTGCTCGCCGACGCAGTAGCGCACGCCGGCAGCGTCGAGCAGCTCGCGGTCGCCATCGGAGTCTCCGATGGCCGCCACCGCCTGGCGGGGCAGCGCCAGGTGCTGGGTCAAGTCGCGCAGCCATCGGCCTTTGTCGGCGGGCCAGACGTGGTCGATGCCGTCAGGGCCGAGGCGCGTGCCGTGCGCGTAGTCAGCGCACAGCCGCCTCGCGAACCAGTCGACGGCAAAACTCCACGTGATCGAGACGATTGCTGTCGCGACACCGCGCTCGCGCAGCAGCGCGAATGCCTCTTCGCTGCCAGGCGCAAGGGGCAGATCGGACAGGCCCGCCGTCAATTCGTCGTGTCGGTACGGGCGGTACCACCTGGCCATCTCGTCACGGGCAGCTGCGACGGCGGGAACGTCTCGCATGTCCAATCGCTCGAAGGCGGTGCACTCCTGCTCGCGCCCGATCGTGCACGCGATCGCCTCAACGCACGTGCGGTCGCGAACGAGTGTGCCGTCGAGATCAAACGCGACGAGCCTGATCACCTTCAACCAACGTAACCAACGCGTGCGTCGTGCTTTCGAGGATCCGCCGCAGAATGAGCCACCAGTGAACGAGCAGGCGTTGAAGCGAGCGGTCGTATTCGACCTCTGGGGGACGCTCGTTCCGTTTCCCGCCGCATCCTTTGACGGGTCCTCGAAGAGGTCGCGGGCGCTTTTGAATGTGCCGTATCTGGATCTCGCCGAGCGCTGGCATGCGACCTGCCGGAGCGCGCGACTGGTGATTTGGGGAGGTATCTCAAAGGCATCTGCGCGCGCATCGGCGTGGGCG
>JALZFG010000167.1 GCA_030861645.1 Actinomycetota bacterium | reverse complement strand
CGCCCACGCCTGCACCCCCCACGCCCACGCCGACGCGGACAGCAGTGCCGCCGCCACCCACCGCGACCCCCACCGCTACGCCCTCACCGACCCCCTCCCCGCCGTCAGCGACGCCGCCGTCGATCTCCGTCGGTGACGCGAGCGTGATCGAGGGGAACGTCGGCGAAGCCGCGCTCGTCTTCACCGTTCGGCTCTCCGCCCCGAGCCAGAACCCGGTCGCGGTGAACTTCGCCACCGCGAACGGCACGGCGACCGCCCCCGTCGACTACGGCGGGACCAGCGGGACCGTGACGTTCGGCCGCGGTGAGACGTCGAGGACCATCACGGTCTTCGTCGTCGGCGACACAACGCCGGAGGGGAACGAGAACCTGTTCCTCAACCTCTCGAGCCCCATCAACGCGACGATCAGCAAGGGGCAAGGCGTCGGCACCATCATCGACGACGACGGTAAGCCGTCGCTCTCGATCAGCGACGTCTCCGTCAACGAGGGGAATTCGGGGACCGTCGAGGCGCGATTCACGGTCACGCTCGCACCGGCGAGCGGCCAGACCGTCACCGTGAACTACACGACCGGAGGCGGCACGGCGTCTGTGTCCGACGACTATGCGCCGGCGGCGGCGTTGCTCTCGTTTGCGCCCGGGGAGACGACGAAGGTCGTCGTCGTGGCCGTAAAGGGCGACACGGTGCACGAGGGGAACGAGACGTTCTTCGTCGACCTCGTGAACGAGACCAACGCGACGGTCGCCAAGCGGCAGGGCACCGGCACGATCGTCGACGACGATCCGGCCGCGACGCCGCCGCCGCGAGCGAACGGCCCGAAGGTGACAGTGGTGACCGCGACCGTGACGCTCTCGCCGCGGGCCGTTGCCGAGATCCGTCTCAGGTGCCCGGCCGGCACGGCGGGAGGCTGCAAGGGGAGCGTGAACCTCGAGGCATTCACGGCCTCGACCACGCGGGACAAGCTCGCGGTCGGCTACACCTTCTTCTCGATCGCGTCCGGGGAGACGGGAACCATCTCCGTGCGAGTCTCGCCGGCGGCGCTGACGTACATCAGACGCTTCGGCCGCCTGAGCGTGACAGCGGTGATCGTTGCAGCCGATGCGTCCGGCTCTTCCCGTACGACCGTGAAGACGATCACGCTCCAGAAGCTCGGCGTCTTCGTCCTGTCGTCGGTCGCAGTCCTCTCACGAGCCGGCCTTGCGACGATCGCTGTCGAGTGCCCGAGCGAGGCCGTCGGAGGATGCCGCGGGACGCTGAGGCTGCTCGCGAAGCAGCAGCTCGGCCGACAGAGCTTCGTGGTCGCCAGCGGCCGCAAGCGCTCCATCGCTGTTCGTCTCTCGCCGTCGGCCCGGGCGCTCGTCTCGCAGCGGAGGCGCGTGAAGGCGACGGCGATCGTCGTCGCCACGTTGCGTCTGCGGAAGGCGAAGCCCGTCCGTGCGACCACGGTTCACACGGTCATGCTCAGGGCTGGGCGCCCGTAGCGCTTCCCGCAGCCCCTCGGTAGGCCGAACACCGGGCGGAGGAAGGTCGACGCGGCACGAACGGCCGCAACCAATCGCCCGCACGCCGGCTTCTGTCGCCGCGAGGACCCGTCTACGGCTGCGGCGACGGCGTGCGCTTTGCTTTTGACGCAGGCAGCGTGTTGCCGGGGGCGGTGATCACGCGCTCGCAATCGAGCCCGATGATGTCCTTTCCGTCGGAGCGAACCGTGTCCTTTCCGCCGCCACACGAGATGACGTCCCTCCCCTTCCCGCCGATGATCACGTCGTCCCCGTCGCCGCCGTTGATCTTGTCGTTCCCCGCCTTGCCGACGATCCTGTCCGCGTTCTCGGTCCCGGCGATGGTGTCGCGTCTGCGGCTGCCGCCGACCGTCCTCTCAGGGGTGCTGGAGACCCGGCTGTTCGCGGCGCCGTCGTCGCCCCCACCGCCGCGGCACGCGGGCGTCACGAGGACCACAGCCGCCGCCAGGAGGACGAGCAGAAGTGTCCGGCTTCCGCTCACGCCCGTAGTGTGCCGAACGGCGGCCCACCGCGAACACCCCAAGCCGTGCAGCCTGCTCGCGCCCAACTCGCACCGTCCGTAACGAGCACACCCGCTCGTCGCGCTCGCATAGGCTGAGGACGTGCGTAGGGGAACGCTCGTCCGCCTGGTCGCGGTGGGTCTCGCCGCCGCCGCCGGCGCGTTTATCGCCGCGTTCTTCGTTCCCTGGCTCCCGGAGGAGGCGTCCCGCGAGCGCGAGCGGATCGACCTCGTCTTCTGGGTCACCTCGGGGATCTGCATCTTCGTTTTCGCGCTCGTTGCGGGACTGAGCGTGTACGCCGTCTGGAAGTTCAGGGCCGCTCCCGACGACGACTCCGACGGGCCGCCGATTCACGGGCACACGGGGCTCGAGATCCTGTGGACGGCGGTGCCGGCGGTGCTGGTCACGGGCATCGCGGTCGTCAGCGCCGTTGCGCTCGCGAAGAACGACAGCATCCCGAGCGACCGGATGGTCGTGCGTGTTACCGCTCGTCAGTTCGCGTGGAGCTTCTCGTATCCGGAGCTCGGGAACGTCAGCTCCCCGACCCTGCGCCTGCCGGTGGGGCGCCCGACCCTGCTCGAGCTGACCTCGCAAGACGTGATCCACTCGTTCTGGGTGCCGCAGTTCGGGCAGAAGCAGGACGCGCTGCCGAGCCCGGAGGTGACGAAGGTCAAGATCACGCCGACTCGGGAGGGCCGGTTTCCAGTCATCTGCACCGAGCTCTGCGGCGCGGGTCACGCGTTCATGCGGAGCTACGCCGAGGTTATGACGCCGGCCGCGTTCGAGCGGTGGGCACGTAAGCAGAACCGGGCGGTGTCGCGTGGAGGCAAGCGCGCCGGCCTCGCGGTCTTCAAGGAGCAGGGGTGTGCAAGCTGCCACACGTTCCGACCCGCCGGGGCGCGCGGGCGTGTCGGGCCCGACCTCGACAACCTGCCGCAGTACGCGCGCCGCGCGGGGCGGCCGCTCGAGGCGTTCGTGCGCCGGTCGATCGTCGCGCCTGACGACTACGTCGAGCGCGGCTTCCCGCCGCACGTGATGCCGAAGACGTACGCGCAGCTTCCGGATCGCGAGCTCGACGCGCTCGTGCAGTATCTAAGCGAGGGCGCCTCCGCCTCGAGAGGGGCGTCTCAGAAGAAGGGTTCGCGGGGAGGATGAGCGTGATTTCATATCGGCCGGGCGCTGCCCGAAGCGAAAGAGGTTGGAATGGTTGAGGTCGTAGAGCACGACATTCATGCGGACGTCGGCGCAAGGAAGCAGCCACCGCGCGGCTGGCGCCGCGCGCTCGCGGGCGGCTGGTTGCGGGTGCTCTGGATGACCCCGCTCTTCTTCGGGATCGGCTTCGGGCTCGTCGTGGGAATTCGCGCCGCGGCCGGGTGGGACCCGATCGTCTACTGGCGCGTCATCGTCGCCGTCGCGGCGCTCACGACGGCGCCGATCGGCTTCCTGGCCGGTCTCGGTGCCTTCGACTACTGGATCCGCTACGCGCTCGGCGCGCCGACGGTGCCCGAGGATCACTCGGGGCACGGCGCCCGGACCTGGCGCGATTACTTCCGCGTCAACACCGACCACAAGGTGATCGGGATCCAGTACGTCTCGACGACGATCGTCTTCTTCCTCGCCGGCGGGCTGCTCGCGATGCTCCTGCGCGCGGAGCTCGCGCGCCCGGGCATGCAGTTCGTCGACAGCCAGACCTACAACAGCCTCTTCTCCGTCCACGCCTCGCTGATGATCTTCCTCTTCGTGATCCCGGCGTTCGCCGGGCTCGCGAACTTCGTGATCCCGCTGATGATCGGCGCGCCGGACATGGCGTTCCCGCGCCTGAACGCCCTCTCGTACTGGCTTCTCCCGATCGCCGGACTGATGATGCTCTCGAGCTTCATCTCGCCGGGGGGCGGCCTCGCGTCGGGATGGACCTGCTACGTCCCGCTCTGTGTCGACCAGCCCTACGGCAACGTCTTCTTCAACATGGGCGTGCAGTGGGCGGGCGCGTCGTCGATCCTGACGGCGCTCAACTTCCTGGTAACGATCATCACGATGCGCGCGCCGGGAATGACGTTCTGGCGCATGCCGCTGCTCGTGTGGGCGAACTTCACGACCTCGCTGCTGGTCGTCATCGCCACGCCGTTCATCGCCGGCTCGCAGTTCTTCGCGATGTTCGACCGCCTGATGCACACGAACTTCTTCGATCCGAACCAGGGCGGCTACCCGCTCGGGTACCAGCACATCTTCTGGTTCTACTCACACCCGGCGGTCTACATCATGATGCTGCCGGGGTTCGGGATCGCCTCCGAGGTGATCGCCGTGATGGCGCGGAAGCCGATCTTCGGCTACCGGCTGATGGCGCGCTCGCTGATGGCGATCCTCGTGCTGGGGTTCTCGGTGTGGGCCCACCACATGTTCGTCTCTGGCATGGCCGGGTGGCTACGCGTCCCGATGATGGTGACGACGCTCGCGATCGCGGTGCCGACGGGGATCAAGGTCTTCTCGTGGC
>JALZFG010000161.1 GCA_030861645.1 Actinomycetota bacterium | reverse complement strand
ATCTCCGTCCGCTCGTCCGTGAGGTCGCTGCCTCGTACACCCGGTCGACGCGGCGAAGCCGAGCGAGGGCCGCGACCGCGCTTCACGTGGCCGAGGACGACTCGAGCGAGCACGGTCCCACCGCGGGCCCGCCCGGCAACGGCGGTACGTGGATCGGTGGGTGCACCGCCGCGCAGGCCACAGGCGCCTACAGCTTCGCGCAGGTTCGAAGCGCCTACGGCGTCGACGCCCTCGGTCGCGGCTCGGGCGCCTCGCTCGCGATTCTGAACGTCGGCGAGGGCATCACGCCGCGGGACATCGCCGACGCTGCGAGGTGCTTTGGCCTCCCGGCGCTGCGCACACGCACGCTCCTGACCGACGGTCAGTCGCGTGCGTTCGGTCGGGGCACGTTCGAGCCGCAGGAAGACCTCGCGCTCGTCCGCGGCATGGCGCCGGGGCTGGCGTCGGTGACGTTCGTACAGGCCTGGCTGGCGCCCGAGCTGTGGTTCCTCGGCGCCGCGAAAGTCCTGGCACTGTCATCCCTACCAGATACGTTCTCGATCTCGTACGGGGAATGCGAGCGCGATATCCGCGCCAAAGGCGCGCCACGGACGGTACGCGCCGGCGCCGCGCTTCTCGACGCCCTCCTCGTGCGGCTCGGCCTCGTGGGCGTAGGCGTCTTCGCGGCGGCCGGCGATTTTGGCTCGACCTGCAACGGCAGACCCTTCGCCGGAGTCACGTGGCCGGCATCCTCCCCATACCTCACCGCCGTCGGCGGGACGCGGCTCGTCCTCAACCAGGCGAACGCGCGCGTCGACGAGGTCGTCTGGAACGACCTCGAGTGGCTGTCACCAGACAACGGTGGAGGTGCGGGCGGCGGCGGGATCTCCGCCGTCTCGCGCCGGCCGTCTTTCCAGCGCCGCCTGGCCGTGCCCGGCACCCGTCGCGCCGTCCCGGACGTCTCCGCGCACGCCTCGCTCTTGCCCGGCTGGCCCGTGGTCCTCGCGGGCAACTGGGTCGAGGATGGCGGGACGAGCGCCTCGACTCCGCTGCTCGCGGGCGCCTTCGCCACTCTCAGCGCGAACGAGCGCGCGGCCGGCCGCCCCCCGCTCGGACCGGTGACTGGCCTCCTCTACGCCCTGCAGGCGAGCGCACCGGAGGCGTTCTTCGACGTCGTCTCGGGTGCCAATGGCTACGAACCGAAGGTGCCGGCGTGGAGCGCGAGTCCTGGCTACGACCTCGCGAGTGGCCTCGGCGTCCCACGCTTCGACCGGGTTGCCGCCGCGCTGGCGCCGGCCGGAGCTCACGCCGCGCGACGGACGACGGTCGGCAACAGAAGGTAGACCTCCAGCCCGCCCAGGGCGTGGGCGCGGTACCCATGAAACGCGGGATCGCGGAAGGCGTGTCCCGGGAGTCCGTCGGCCAATGCGTTTCAGCGAAGCGAGACCGCGAGCTGCTCCAGCAGATCAAGCGCCTCCTGCATGCCGGCTTCCATCCCGGAGTCGATGTGTGCGTCGCGGTGCTCCTTGCTCGTGTGCTGCACGAGGAGCGTGAGGAACGTGCGTCCGTCCACTTCCGCGAACGTCAGCGTGTCGACCGCTTCCGCTTCCGGCATCCCCTCGTAGACCTCGGTCGAGACGATCCGCTCGTTCGGGATGATCTCGCGGTACTCGCCGTGGAAGCCGACTTCGAGTCCATCCGGCGTCACCATGACGTACCGCCACCTGCCGCCGACGCGAAGGTCGACCTCGGCGACGGTCATCTCGCCGCGGTTTGCATGCCACCAGCGCTTGACTAGCTCCGGCGTCGTGTACGCCTCGTACACCAGCTGCTTCGGCGCATCGAACTCCGGTGTGATCAGGATCCGCTCATCCGCGGGGAGCGTTACCGTGGCCGTCCCGCTACTCGTCACTTCCACCAGCTCCTTCCTCTTCTGCCCTGAGTCCTCGGTCCGACGTACTCATCCAGCCGTCGTCGCCCCCGACGTTTCCGGCTGCCCGAGGTGGCTTGGATCCACCCAGACCGCTTCCCACAAAGGGCCGTCGGGGTCATTGAAGCTCCATCCGTACATCAAGCCCATCGCCATCGGGTCATTCGCGGGCGTACCCCCCGCGGCCAGCGCTTGTCGATGAGCTCGTCGACCTCCTCCCGGCTCTCCGCCGCGAGCGAGAGAATCGCCTCTGTCTGCTTCCCCGGATCGACGAGTTCCTTCTTCGTGAAGTCGCCGCTACGCCGGCCGTTCTTTCGTCGGCACGCGCGTCGGGGCCACGGAGCCGGCGGTCGTCCCCGTGCGGCGTGTGACAGTTCGCCCGATTAAGCTGCGGCCGTCGAGGGCCGCGGGGACGAACAGGAGGAAACTCGATGAGTCTTGGCGCCGAGGAGTGGACTGAGACCGAGAGCGAGGCGCTGGAAGAGCTCGCAGCATTTCCACTCCTGGAGGCGCTCTACGGTCGGCGGTCACGCCGCTTCGCGCTTGGCAGCGAGATCCCCGACGGCCCGCTCGCCTACCGGTCGAAGCACGAGCCGTTGTCGCTCACCGAGCTCGAGCGACTGCTCGTCCTGAGCGCGATGGGCGGGACGACAGGCTGGCACTACTCGATCACGCGGCACGCACGCTACGCGCCGCACGTGTCGAACTACTCGGGCGCTGCGGCAGGCCGCACGTTCCCGTCGGCCGCGGGCTTTCACACCGCGGAGCTCTTCTTCACGGACGACTCAGGCGTGTACTTCTTCCCAACACGCGACGCCGGCGCGCTCGTCGATCCGGCCGCGGAGGAGGTGACGCCCGAGCTGATGGTGGAGCGCCACCGCAAGCGGCTGCGCAAGCTCGCGGATGGGCGGCTCTACCTGCCCGCCGAGGAGCCCTACCTCGAGGGGCACAACACGTGGTGCGTCAACGTCCCGGGCTCGCTGCTCGTCATCCCCGTGGCCGACATCGCCCAGCACCTGATCGCGATCCTCTGCTTCTTAGTCCAGAACGGGTTCGCGATCTACGACGACGTCAACGGCCGCAAGCTCGCCGGGCTCGAGGAGTTCCGCGGGCTGGTCGACGTCGACGAGCCCTTCCCGCTCACCTTCACGGAGCAGTATGCGCTGACGGAGGCGACCGCCGAGCTCGCGACCGCTTGCTATGCCGGCGTGCTGATGCTCCAGGCGATGGGCCTCGGCGGCTGGATGTTCGACGGGATCGACCGCTTCTCGATGCTCGGCGCCTCGCGGAACCCCGAGGTCCCCGGCCTCCGGTTTCGCTATGACGAGGACGAGCGCTGGGCGACGCCCAACCCCACCGGCCGCGACGGCGTGTTCGAGGCCTTCTGCCCGCCGCACCATCCAGACATGGCGGCGGCGGTGGAGGCTCTCGTGGCGCGCAAGTTCGGCGCCGGCGGCCCGTTCAACCGCGAGACGCCCGGGGCCTGGAGCGACAGCCCGGGCTTTCGCGGAAGCGCGCAAGTCCACGACGAGGAGTTCAAGGCCTGTGTCGCGCTTCAGGCGCAGTACGTCTTCGACACGTTCGGCAAGTTCCCGGGGACGGTGCCGACGGTGTTCATCATGAACTACGTCCAGGCCCACCATCTCGACCTGGAGTTCTACGACCGCTTCTTCAAGCCCGGCGCCTACCTGCGCACGCACGCCGAGCACATGCGGCGCTGGCATGCGCGGCCCGCAGAGAGCTGAGAGATGGGCGAGCACGTACGCGCTGGTAACCTCGACATCTGGACGGAGCAGGTCGGCGAAGGACCGGACGTTCTGCTGATCGGCGGCCTCGGCGACACCGTCGAGTCGTGGCAGTTCCAGCTCGACGGGCTCGCCGACCGCTACCGCCTGACCGCGTTCGACAACCGCGGCGCGGGTCGGACCGCCATGCCAACCGGAACGGTCTCAGTCGAGACGATGGCGGACGATGCCGCCCAGGTCCTGCGAGCGCTCGCGATTCCCTCCGCGCACGTCGCCGGCTTCTCCGGAGGCAGCATCATTTCCCAAGAGCTCGCGCTCCGCCACCCCGACCTCGTGCGTAGCCTCGTCCTGCAGAGCACGTGGGCGCTGATGGACCCCTACTTTCGCTCATGGGCCCTCTTCGTTCGCTGGCTGGTCGAAGTCGCCCCCAGCGAGCGCGCGTTCCTCGAGGGCTTCTACCTCGACATCTACACGCCGCGGGCACACAACGACGGCAGCGTCGCCCGGATCATCGAGGAGGTGCTCGCCTTTCCCCATAAGCAGACGACCGAGGACGTGCAGCGCTTCCTCGACGCCTTCATCGATCACGACACGACCGAGCGCCTCGGCGAGATCGCCGCCCCGACGCTCGTCCTCGCCGGCGGCCGCGACGTGACCAGTCGCCCGGAGGTCTGCCGCGCCGTCGCCGAGAGGATCCCAGGCGGTCGGTTCGAGGTCATGGAGGAGGAGGCCCATCAGCCTTTCCAGGAGGTACCGGACGAGTGGAACGCTCGCGTCGACGCCTTCTGGCGCGAACTCGAACCGCACGCGTGAAGAGAACGCGGCGGCCGCCGCGAGCCGCCGGGTGCCGCGCGACCTCGGCGTACCCCCGCCAGGCCAGGCCCGCAAGGAGGGATGCTCCGGATCGTCGTTGCACTAGGCTCGCCCGGTGAGCACACGTCACGTCGTCCTATTCGTCGTGTTGCTCGTCCTTGTCTTCGCCACCACGGGCCTCGCGCTCGGCGTCGTCTTTGCCCACGGCGTGTGGCAGAACCTGTGGCTCAACCTCATCACGGAAGCCGCCGGCACCGCGTTCATCGTGCTGTTCGTCGACCGGCTCTTCGAGCGCAGCGATCGGCGAGAAAGAGATCAACGCCGGCGAGCGGCGATTCAGGACCTCCGCGTCGTTCTCGGTGCGCTTCGGTCGTGGCTCGTCGCGCTCTTTAGCGAGTCGGAGGCGGGTGCCGAGCAGCAGCGCGTCGGGCGGGTTCAGGACGGCGGTGAACTGAGAGCCGACGACTCAGACACCCTTCCGGTCGGGCCCCTCCTCGAGGACCTGTCGGGACACCTCGGCACGATCAACTTCGCCGCCCCAGGTCGTTACAAGCGCGATCGCTACTTCGTCGAGTGGGCCAAGCGGAGCTTCGACCAAACGGCCATGGAGCTCGCGAGATGGGAGCGGAACTTCGCCGGCTCCGCAGGCCTGTTCGACGAGGACTTCCGCCGGGGCGCGGAAGCGCTGCGCAGCTTCGTCCTTGGAATCGGCTCGTTCCTCGAGGGCATGGAGCGTTACATCGTGCGGGAGAGGCCAACGTCGCCGGTCTTCGCCTACGAGGGGGTCACCGAAGTCACCGAGGCGAACGTCGCGCGCTTCGCATCGCAGCTGCGGGAGTTCCTCGCGTTCTATCGCGACGAGAGCGAGCGGTACGGCGCGGTCGTTGCCGATGCGGACGTGGCCGGCGAGGCGGCGATACCAAGCGCGAACGGCCGCGGGGGGACGCGCCCCTAGCGACGAATCGCCTCCGTCGGCGGGGTGGATCCATCAGCCGTCGACGGCGGCGAGCGTCATGAGGATGAAGCCCGCGGTGTCGAGCACGATCCGCACGCTGTGAAGCCGGTCCCAGCGCCGACGTAGCCGCCGCCACTCCGCAGGGTCGCCACGCGCTTCGTCCCAGCGAAACACACGCAGGTTGATCGGCATGTTCCCGATGAGCGTGATCGCGAGCATGCTGGCGAAGCAGGCGCCGGCGGCGAGCGCGAGGGTGAAGGAGCTCCCGTCGAGGGCGCCGGCGGCCACGAAACAGGCGATCACGGTGGCAGTCATGAGAAATGGGTCGACGCGAGCGAAACGCCCGTACATCAGCTTCTCGGCGCGCACCTGCGCTTGGTGATCGAGCTTCCAGAGGGTGGGATGAACGATGCCCCAGGAGGTGAGCTCGCTGCCTGCAAGCAGGCCGGCCAGCAGAACCGCGATGAGCGAGCGCGCGTCCATCACCTCAGCCGCCCGTTCCCTCGCGCGCCATCCGCACGAGGAGAGCGTCGGTGCCGCGCCGACCTCTCGGCCCTCGGTCACGCACCCCACGAGGAAGCGACCGAGATCGGCGTCCGGGATGTCTGCCCAGCCCTCCTCGCTCCCCCTCGACCGCCATGCGCGTCGTGGGGTTCCTGCGCTCGACTTCTGGCGGCGTCATCAGCTGAGCGACTTGTATCGTGCCCGCCGCGGTGTCGGCTAGGCGGCTCTCCTACACCGACGCCCTCGAGGCGTGGGACACCTCTGGAATCCTCGACGCGTTCGCCGACGACGTCGTCATCCACGTCGCCGTCCACGACGCGCCGATGCGCGGCAAGGACGTCGCCGATTTCCTCTTTGGGGTCCTGCGGGAGGAGCTCGGCGAGATGAACGTCACCGACGAGATCCTCGAGGACGACAAGGCCGTCGTCCTCTTCGAGACGAGCATCGATGACACGAGCGCCCAGGGCCTGAACGTGATCCGCCTCGACCGATCAGGGGCGATTCGCGAGCTGACGGTGTTCTTCCGTCCGCTCGCGGCGCTGAGCCGGATCGCGGAAGTCGTCGGAGCGCGGATGGCGGAGCGCTTCGGTCCGCCGCCGGAATAGGCCTCCGCGGACGGCGGCGCGAGGTCCCGACGCGCCGAAACGTGTTCGAAAGCGACGGGAGGGCGTCGTCGCAGCCTGCGTGTACGATAGTGGAGGTGCGTTCTTCTATTGCGAACGCCGAAGGCGGCGTCTCGCTCGTCGCGGTGGGCGCCAGCATTCGTGCGGAGCGAGAGAAGCGCGGCTGGTCGCTCGAGGCGCTGGCGCGCCGAAGCGGAGTCAGTCGCAGCATGCTCCACAGCGTTGAACGCGGCCAGAAGGCGCCGACGGTGCTGACGCTGGATCGCATCGCGACGGCGCTCGGGACGTCGATCGCGCGTCTGGTCGAGCGCGAGCGGGATGACCGCGTGATCGTCCTTCCGCGCTCGAAGCAGCCGGTCGCGCGCGACCCCTCCGGCTGGGAGCGCCGGATCCTCTCGCCGACCCTGCCCGGGGTGGAGTTCGAGTTCATGCGGACGACGCTTGGGCCGAAGGTCGACGCGGGCACGTTCGAGCCGCACGCCGCCGGATCGCGGGAGTACGTCGCGATCGAGTCGGGGGAGCTCGAGCTGACGATCGACGGCGTCGTCTACCGACTTGCGTCCGGCGATGCGATCTACTACGAGGGCGACTGCAACCACCGCTTTCGGAACCCGCTGGCGCGGCCGTGTAGCTACTACCTCGCGATGGACGTCAGCGGACACGACGGCCATGGCTAGCGAGTTGCCCGGGGCGTGGTCGTGGGACGAGCGGCAGCTTGCGGCGGCGGCCGAGCGCGTCGCGCGTCTCGCCACCGATCACCTCGTCGGCGTGCGCGACGGCCCGGTGTTCGCGCCCGTGCCGGGTGCGCTCGCCGAACGCTGGCGAGCCGCGGAGTGGCCGGCGGACGGGACGGAGTTCTCCGGTCTGCTCGACGAGCTCGCAGCCGATGTGCTCCGCTTCCCATTCGGCAACGGCCACCCGCGTTTCCACGGCTGGGTCAACTCGCCGCCTGACCGCGCCGCGGTGCTCGTCGATCTGCTCGCGACCGCGGTCGACCCCAGCTGCGCCGGCGGCAATCACGCGGCTCTGCACGTCGAGCGACAGGTGATCCGCTGGCTCGTCGACATGGTCGCGTTACCGGCGGCGAGCGGGGGGCTCCTCGTCAGCGGCGCATCCATGGCGACGGTCGTCGCGCTCGCGGCCGCGCGGCATTCCCGCGCGGGCTTCGACGCGCGGAGCGACGGCCTCGCCGGCCAGCCACCGCTCATCGTCTACGCGAGCAGCGAGGTGCACGCGTGCGTCACCAGGGCTGTCGAGTTGCTCGGACTCGGTCGTCGCAACTTGCGCCTGCTCGAGCCGGACGCCGAATTCCGCCTCGACCCGCTCTCCCTCGATGACGAGCTACGGCAGGCGGTCGAGCGCGACGAGCGCCCGATCGCGGTCGTCGCCAGCGCCGGCACGGTCGGCACTGGAGCGATCGACCCGCTCGCGGAGATCGCCGACGTCTGCACCGCGCACGACGTGTGGCTGCACGTGGACGCGGCCTACGGCGCGCCGGCGATCTTGAGCGGCCGTTACCGCGCGGAGCTCGCGGCGATCGCGCGCGCCGATAGTGTGGCGCTCGACCCGCACAAGTGGCTCTACGTGCCGGTCGACGCCGGGGTGCTGCTCGCCCGCGAGCCGGAGCGGCTCCGCGACGCGTTCACCCTCGTACCGCCGTACCTCCGTCTCGAGCACGATCCGGCCGGCGTCAGCGACGCGCCGTGGCTGAGTGAGTACGGACAGGAGCAAACGAGACCGTGGCGTGCGCTTCGGGTCTGGGCGGCGCTCAGGTCGACGGGCCGCGAGGGATACCGGCGGCTGATCGAGCACGACCTTGCGCTGGCGGACCACCTCGTCGACCGCGTCCGCGGCGACGAGTCGCTCGAGTTGGTCACCGCGAACCTGAGCATCGTCTGCTTCCGCTACGCCCGGGGGAGCGACGCCGTGCAGTCCGAGATCGCGAGGCGGATCCAACGTAGCGGCGAGGCGTTCTTGATCACGACGGAAGTGCGCAAGGCCGTCGCCCTGCGCGCCTGCTTCATCAACCCGCTGACGACCGAGGCGGACGTTGATGCGTTGGCCACACTGGTTGTTAAGGTCGGTGACGCGATAAGCGGCGTCGCGACGACCACGAGAGCACCGTGACGCACGAGCGAGTCGCAGCGATCACGGGCGCGCTCGCCACCGCCGGCTCACGCGCCGAAGCCGCGCGCGCCGTTGCTGACGCGATCCGCGCCGCGGGCGGGTATCGCTGGGTCGGCGTGTACGACGTCGACGAGCGCGAGGTGGCGATCATCGCCTGGAGCGGCGACGGCCCGCCGGCGCACCCGCGCTTCCCACGTACGAATGGCCTCACCGGAGCGGCGGTCGCGAGCGGCGAGACAGTCGTCGTCAACGACGTCGCGAGCGACCCGCGCTACCTCGACGCGTTCGGGGACACACGCGCCGAAATCATCGTCCCGGTTACCGGCACGGACGGCGTCGTGCGTGGGACGATCGATGTCGAGAGCGACGTCGCGGGCGCCTTTGCCGCTGAGGATCAGGCGTTCCTCGAAGCGTGCGCCCGTGCGGCGCGGCCCCTTTGGGCGGGCCCGGGACCGATCGCGGGGGTCGTGTGACGGAGCGCTCGGCGAGCTCACCCCGCCAGATGAGCGCTTCGAGCGCGGGGGTCAGCGTTGTTGCACTGCAAGGCCCGGTACCTGTTCTTCGGGCGATCTCGTCACCCGCGCCGCGCTAACAACTCCCGCGCGGCTGCGGGGTCTACTGGAGCCAGCGCGAGCCAAGGAGCCGCCACGGCTATCGGCGGGGCGCACGCGCGCCTACCATTCCTGAGGCCTCAGCCATGAGGGCAAGGTCGTAGGAGGACCGAGGATTAGCTCCGTCCCGATCTCGATTGCGCTCGTCGCCGGCGGTCTTTCCGTCGTCAACCCCTGCGGCTTTCCGCTCCTGCCCGCCTTCCTCTCGTACTACCTGGGCGTCGATGAGATGCGACTGCCGCGGGCGCCGTCGCGTGTCCTCCAGGGCGTGGTCGTCGGCGCTTTGGTCACGGTCGGCTTTCTCGGGTTCTTCGCGCTCGTCGGGCTGCCAATCAGCTACGGCGTCGGCGCGATTGCGCGCGCCGTTCCTTGGGCTGGCCTCGTGACGGGCGCCGGGCTCGCGCTCGCCGGCCTGCTCACGCTCGTCGGAGTGCACCCCCGCCTTCGGCTGCGGCCGACGCTGCAGCCACGGCGGGAGCGTCGACTCACCGCGATGCTGCTGTTCGGCGTTGGCTATGGCGCCGCTTCGCTCGGCTGCACGCTGCCGCTCTTTCTGACCCTGGTCGGCGCCTCGCTGAGCGACGGCGGCAAGCTCACCACCTTCCTCGCCTATGGGACCGGCATGGCCGTCGTGCTGATGGCGCTCTCGGTCCTCGTCGCGCTCGCACGCGAAGGTGCTACCCGCGTCGTGCGTCCGCTGCTTCCGTACATGAGCCCGATCGCCGGTCTGCTCCTACTCGCTTCCGGCGGCTACCTCTCCTACTACTGGGCGCGACTGCATTTCGGCGATAGCGCCACCGTCGCCAACGACCCGATCGTCCAGTTCGGCGTCCGCTTCTCGGGCCAGGTTCGCAGCTTCGCGGAAGGGCGCGGCTCACTCATCATTGCCGTCGGGGGCGCGATCGTCGTGCTTGCCTTGCTTGCCAGCCTTTGGCAGCGACGCCGGGGTCGCGCTGTCGCGACGGGACTTGTGCGCGAATGAGCCGTCTCACCCTCCTCGCCGCGACGCTCGCGCTGCTGTTGCTCGCAGCAGGCTGCAGCGGCGGCAAGACCGCGGAGTCACAAGACCCGTCATCGACCTCATCAGCGCCTGCAACGGGTTCAACGGCAACCGGCAGGGCGCCGAATCCGCGGCAGCTGACCGACCTGCACGACATCGCTCAGCTGCGCTCGCTGTTCAATGCGCGCTCCGGCGAGCCGCGCCTCATCCTGCTGGTCTCGCCGACCTGAAGCGTCTGCGCAATCGGGGCCAGTTGGGTCCGGACGCACATCCTCGACGCTCACCCCGACGCGAAGCTGACCGTGTACGCGATCTGGCTCCCGATACTTCCCGGCGACTCGCGGAATGCGTGGGACGCGAACGTCCTGGACGACCGGCGTGTATTCAGCCTCTGGGACGGCGACGCAATCGCGGGCCGGTGGTTCGGCGACCGCTCGATCGGTGGTCTCGGGGCGCCCGGAGACATCATTTGGGACGCCTACTTCGCCTTCGGCGCGAACTCTCGCTGGCGAAGCGTGCCGAGCCGTGTCCTCGTCGCCGGCAGCGACATCATCGACAACACGAGCGGACTCGAGCAGCACTTCATCCCGCTCCTGACACCCGGGTGATGCAGCTGTGCGCGCAACGGCCGAGGGGTACGATCGACATGTGGAGACGGCGCGCTGCCAGCAGCCTGGCCGCTTTCGGCGGCTGATCGCCTTCTTCCGGCGCCGCTGCGAGCAGACGATGCCGTGCGCGTGGCTCGACGAGCCGCCCGCGGACCCGGATATCGGCGTGCGCGAGCCGCGACGGCCACGGCCCGACGGCGGCGTCGGCACCGTCCTCCTCGAGCCGCCGCTGTAAGCCTCGAGCCGCGCAGACGGCGGTCTTCGGCAATATCGAGCGCCGCGACCGCAGCTCGCGCGCCTGGTTCGAGGGTCTATGCAGCGCGGGCGTCAAAATCGTGGTGCTCGCTGAACAGCCTTTCCCCGCGCAGTGTCTGGCGCGCTCGCCGAGTTCTCGAGTCGGAAGCGCTCAGGTTCGCGCGTTTCGAGCGAGCGCGCGCTGGTCCCGTCAGCGCGCGGTCGCGCCGGAAGGGGGTTCGAGCATGTTGGGCGCGCAGTGCGGCAGGTGTTGCTGCGCGAGCCGGAGCAGGAGCGCGTGGAGTTGGGCGCGTTCGGCGCTGTCGAGCGAGGCAAGAAAGTCGTTCTCGAGCCGGCGTGCGAGCGTGCGCAACCGGCCGAGCGCGCGTCTGCCGGCGGGGGTGAGGCGGACAAGGTGGCGGCGACGGTCGCTGGGGTCGCGGCGGCGCTCGACGAGGCTGCGCTCCTCGAGCTCGTCGAGCAGGCCGACGAGCTGACCGCGGTCGTAGCCGAGCGCGTCCGCGATCGCGCCTTGCGTCTCGCGCGAGCCCTCGTCGAGCACGGCCAGGACGGCGTGGTGGTACGGGTTGAGGCCGGCGCGCGCGTACGCCTCCATCGCTTGGTCCTTGGCCGCGAAGCCGAGCCGCTTGAGCAGGAACGCTGTCGAGGCGACCAGCTCCTCTGGGAGTCGGGGAAGCGTGGACGAGCGCGGCGTCTCTGGGCTTGTCACCGCCATGGGGAATAGGGTAGCGCGCTCAAGCGTTGACCTCCTCAACGTTGAAACCGGCAATGATTAGGGAGGACAACCAGTGAGCATCGCCAGCAAGCAGCGACGGCGTTGGAGCGCGCTCGCTCTCATCGTCACCGCGCAGTTCATGGTCATCCTCGACGTCGCGATCGTGAACGTCGCCCTGCCTTCGATCAAGGCCGATCTGGCTTTCTCGCAGACGAGTCTGCAATGGGTCATCTCCGCCTACGCGATCCTGTTCGGCGGCGCGTTGCTGCTCGGCGGGCGCCTGGCGGATCTGCTCGGACGTCGCCGGCTCTTCGTCGCGGGCCTCGCGCTCTTCGTTGCGAGCTCGCTCTTGTGCGGCGTCGCCTGGTCGGAAGGTTCGCTGATCGCCTTTCGTGCTCTCCAGGGACTCGGCGGAGCATTACTCGCTCCGGCTGCGCTCTCGCTCCTGATGACGACGTTCACGGAGGGCCGGGAGCGCAACCTCGCGCTCGGGATCTACGGCGCGGCCTCCGGCAGCGGCGCCGCAGTCGGTGTCCTGCTCGGCGGCGTGCTCACCTCGTACCTGAGCTGGTCATGGATCTTCTTCATCAACGTTCCGGTCGGCGTCGCCGCGATCGCGCTCACGCCGTTGCTGTTGCGAGAGAGCCGGGCGGAGCGGGTGCACCGCCACTTCGATTTCGCCGGGGCCGTCTCGGTCACGGCCGGCCTGATGCTGCTCGTGTACGCGATGACGCGCGCGACGAGCGAGGGCTGGAGCTCCGGCACGACGCTTGCGCTGCTCACCGCCTCCGCAGCACTCGTGCTCTCCTTCGTCGTGATCGAGCTTCGCTCTCGCTCGCCGCTCCTCCCGCTCCGCATCTTTCGGCTGCGAACGCTCTCGGCCGCGAACGCCACGATGGCGATCGTCGGCGCCGTTGCATTCTCGGAGTTCTTCCTGCTGACGCTGTACCTCCAAGACGTCCTTCACTACTCCGCGATTCGCAGCGGCGTCGCTTTCACCGGCTTCGCGCTGACGGTCGTTGTCGCCTCGAACGTCGCCCAGGCCGTCGTCGGCCGAGTCGGCGTCCGCGCCACGCTCACGGGCGGGCTGCTCGCGTCCGCCTTGTCGGTCGCGCTGCTGACTCGGCTGCCTGTGGATGGGCACTACTTCTGGGACCTCTTCCCGGCGTTCGTCCTCGGCGGCGCCGGCATGGGGTTCTCGTTCGTCCCGGTGACGATTGCGAGCCTCGCGGGCGTCGAGCGCGCGGACGCGGGAGTCGCTTCCGGTCTGATCAACACGAGCCGCCAGATCGGCGGCGCGATCGGCGTCGCCGCGACGAGCGCGATCGCCGTGACCTCGACCAGCAACTACATGCGCTCGCATGCGCTCGAGGTCTCGAACGGCGCCGCGCTCGACCACGGCTTGCAGAGCGGCCTGTACGCGCTCATGGGGCTGCTGATCCTTGGTGCGCTGATCGCGGTCACGCTCGTCAAGTCGGCGCCGGCTGCGAGCGCGCGAGCCGAGCGCGTCGGACGCGAGCCGGCTGAGCTCGAGGAAGCCGCCTATGGCTCACGGACCACCTCGGCGCCGCGCTCAAGCTTCCCTCACTGACGACGGTGGCCACGCCCGCGGCCCGCGCAAGCGAAGGTGGTTCGGCTGCGAGAGGCGAGGAACGTGTTGAGCACAGCTTCCGCGAGGTGGACGCCTCGTCCCGCATCCTGAGCGATCGCGCCGGCACGCGTAGAAAGGAACGCAACGTGAGCAAGCCGCAGACCCCAAGCGAGCAGATCACCGAGGAGGTCACCTCGTGGCCGGGCGTGACGGCCGGCCCCGGAAAGCGCGGCGAGTTTGCGTTCAAGGTCGGAGGCAGGGAAATAGGGCACTTGCACGGCGACCGCGCCGCCCACTTCGGCTTCCCGAGGCAGGTCTGGCGTGAGCTCAAGGAGCAGGGCCGGATCGAGCCTCACCCGGTCTTCCCGGGCAAGGAGGGGATGGCCTCCCGGCGGATCGACAACGCCGACGACGTGCGCGACGTGATCGAGCTGATGCGCGTCAACTACGACGGCGCGCGCCCGGGCGCGGCGTGAGCGTAGAAAGCACCCTTACGAGCTGCCGCGGACTCGGAGCGAGCTCGCGGGTGTCGTGGGGGCGCTCAGCGCCGACGAGGCCGCGTCCGTGAGCGCTGATGTCGTCGAGGCGAGGTTCGCGGCGCAGCTTCTGTCTGAGGAGCGAGGAACGGGCGCGGTCGCGGTGACCGATCGGCTGCTGGCCGTGCAGGCTCAGGATCTCCGCAGCGCGCGCCTCGCCATCCGCGCACGCACAAGTGGTCTATCGGCGAGCGATGTCGATCGTGCTCTCACCAGCGACCGCACGCTCGTGATTGGCTGGCTGAACCGCGGGACGTTGCACCTCGTCCGCAGCGAGGACTACTGGTGGCTGCACGCGCTGACGACACCTCCTCTCTTCACCGCGAATGCCCGCCGCCTGGCGCAGACCGGCGTGACGGCGGGCGCAGCGGAGCGGGGAGTGGCCGCGATCGAGCGCGCGCTGAGCGAGGAGGGCCCGCTGACGCGGGACCAGTTACGCGAGCGCGTTCAGGCCGTGCGCGTACCGACGACCGGACAGGCGCTCGTTCATCTCCTCATGCTTGCCTGCCTGCGCGGCATCGCTGTTCGGGGGCCG
The DNA here is from genome assembly GCA_030861645.1 of Actinomycetota bacterium. Lineage (GTDB taxonomy): Bacteria > Actinomycetota > Thermoleophilia > Gaiellales > Gaiellaceae > JALZFG01. The sequence continues at coordinate 459 of JALZFG010000161.1, read as the reverse complement.
CTCGAGGAGACGCACCACGCCTACGTGCTCGCCCATGAGTGGCTCGGTCCTCCCCGCCCTGTCGAGCGCGAGCGCGCGCTCCGGGAGCTTGCGCACCGGTACCTCAACGGTCACTCGCCCGCCGATGACCGTGATCTCGCGAAGTGGGCGGGACTCCCCCTGCGCGACGTGCGCGCGGGTCTGCGCGGGATCGCGAGCAAGCTCGTCCAGCGCGGCGACCGACTGCTTGCGCTGAAGCGAGCGATCGCCCGCGAATCTCCACGCGCGTGCTTGCTCGATCAATGGGATCCGCTGCTCGTCGGCTGGCGCTCGCGCGAGTTTCTTCTCGGTCAGTATCCGCGCCGCGCCTCGCCCGAGGCTCACTACCGACCCTTCGCCTACGTCGGCGGTCGCGCCGTCGCGACCTGGAGCCTGCGGCGCCGCGTCGTCGAGATCGACGAACCGTTCGCGCGTCTGACG
>JALZFG010000146.1 GCA_030861645.1 Actinomycetota bacterium | reverse complement strand
ACCGTCGTCCTCGTCGCGTCCCTCGACGCGCACACGTACTTCGAGGTCGGCGCGGTGATCACGACCTTGATCCTCGTCGGCCGCCACCTCGAGAGGCGTGCTCGCCGACGCGCCCGCGCTTCGATTCGCGCCCTGCTCGAGCTCGGGGCGAAGGAGGCGCGCGTCCTCCGCGGCGGCGAGGAGGTCGCGGTCCCCATCGAGGCGGTCGGGGTGGGCGACGTCTTCGTCGTGCGCCCCGGCGAGAAGATCGCCACCGACGGAGTGGTGGAGGACGGCGTCTCCGCCGTCGACCAGTCGATGCTCACCGGCGAGTCGGTCCCCGTCGAGGTCGATTCCGGCGACGTCGTCGCCGGCGCCACGATGAACACGTACGGCCGGCTCGTCGTGCGTGCGACAAAGGTCGGCGCTGACACGGCGCTCGCCCAGATTGCGCGCCTCGTCGCCGAGGCGCAGGCGGGCAAGGCGCCGGTGCAGCGGCTCGTCGACCGCGTCTCTGCCGTCTTCGTCCCCGTCGTGATCGCGATCGCCGTGGGCACGCTCGCCGGATGGCTCGCGATCGCGCACGACGCGTCCGCAGCCTTCGAGGCAGCCGTCGCGGTGCTCATCATCGCCTGCCCCTGCGCGCTCGGCCTCGCGACGCCGACCGCGCTCATGGCCGGAACCGGTCGCGGCGCGCAGCTCGGGATCCTGATCAAGGGTCCCGAGGTCCTCGAGCAGACGCGCCGGATCACGAGGATCGTGCTCGACAAGACCGGCACCGTCACCGAGGGACGGATGGAGCTCGTCGACGTGATTCCGATGAACGGCGCCGCTCGCGCCGACGTCCTTCGCCTGGCGGGCGCCGTCGAGGCGGCGAGCGAGCATCCGATTGCGGCTGCGATCGCGGCGGCCGCCGCGGCCGAGACCGGTGAGCTGCCGCCCGTGCGGGACTTCCGCAACCTTCCGGGCGTCGGCGTTCGCGGCGTGGTCGAGGGCCACGAGGTCGAGGTCGGGCGGACCGACGGGGCAATTACCGTCGCCTGGGACGGCGAGCGGCGAGCGACACTGGTCGTCCGCGACGCGGTCAAGGCGACGAGCCGGGAGGCGGTGGAGGAGCTCCGGCGGCTCGGCATCGCACCGGTGCTGTTGACCGGCGACGACGAGGACACTGCCCGGAAGGTCGCCGCCGAGGTGGGAGTGGAGCGCGTGCTCGGCAACGTGCTCCCCGAGGACAAGGTCGCGGAGGTACAGCGGCTCCAGGAGGCCGGCGAGGTCGTCGCGATGGTCGGTGACGGCGTCAACGACGGGCCCTCCCTCGCGCAGGCGGACCTCGGGATCGCGATCGGGACCGGAACTGACGTCGCGATCGAGGCGAGCGACGTGACGCTCGTGTCCGGCGACCTGCGCGCCGCCGCGGACGCGATTCGGCTCGCGCGACGCACCCTCGGGACGATCAAGGGGAACCTCTTTTGGGCGTTCGCGTACAACATCGCGGCGATCCCGCTCGCCGTCGCCGGGCTGCTGAACCCGATCGTTGCCGCGGCAGCGATGGCGTTCTCGAGCCTCTTCGTCGTCTCGAACTCGCTTCGGTTGCGGCGCTTCTCGAGCCCCCGCGCGGAGACGACCCGACGTGCCGATACGTTCCGAGCGACTGGATAGACGACCGAGCGGGAGGCGAAGAAGACGATGCGACGTCACGGATATGACAAGGAGGCGCTGATCCGCCGGCTGCACCGGATCGAGGGCCAGGTGCGCGGGATCGAGCGCATGGTCGAGGACGACCGCTACTGCGTCGACATCCTCACGCAGGTCGCGGCCGTCTCTCGCGCGCTCGACAGCCTCGCGTTCGAGGTGCTCGACGACCACGTGAACCACTGTGTCAGGGGCGCACTCGCGTCCGGCGACGCGGGGGAGGCGGAGCGAAAGAGCAAGGAGCTCCTCGATGCGGTCCACCGGTTCGCTCGGACGCGATAGGGCGGGCGACGAGACTGGCCGGCGCTGCCGCGAGCGCCGCCGGCTCGCCCGCG
>JALZFG010000130.1 GCA_030861645.1 Actinomycetota bacterium | reverse complement strand
GTCGCTGCGCGCGCTCGGTAAGACCGTCCTCCTGACGACGCACTACCTCGACGAGGCGGAGCAACTCGCCGACCGGGTCGCCGTCTTGCGCGAGGGCCGGATCGTGGCCGTCGGAACCCCGGCCGAGCTCACGGGAGCGGCGCCGGCGACGGAGATTCGCTACCGGCGAGACGGCGAGCAGGTCACGCTGCGAACCGAGGAGCCCACGCGCGTCCTGCACGAGCTGACCGGCCGCGCGCTCGCCGAGGGCGTCGAGCTGGACGGGCTCACCGTGCGACGGCCGACGCTCGAGGAGGTCTACCTGTCACTCACGGAAGGGGAGGGAGAATGAGCTTGTTCCCGCACGAGCTCCAAAACCAGGTGCGCCTGTACGTCCGCAGCCGGGAGCTCGCGTTCTTCACCTTCCTGCTTCCGATCGTCATCTTCGTCCTCCTCGGCTCCGTGTACGGCGAGGACGAGATCGAAGGGGTCAAGGGGTCGAGGTACCTGCTCGCCGGCATGCTGGGCTACGGGGTCGTTGCGACCGTCTTCGCGGGGCTTTCGATCGTGCTCGTCATCCGCCGGGAGTCGGGTGTCTTGAAGCGGCTCCGCGCAACGCCGCTTCCCGCTCCGACCTACATCGCGGCGATGCTCGCGACCTTTCTCGCGGCCTTCGGACTCGAGGTCGTCTGTCTGATCGTCCTTGCGCGCCTCCTCTTCGACGTCCCGCTTCCCGCGCGCGGATTCTCGTTGGCGCTCTCGCTGCTTCTCGGCGCGGCGTCGTTCTCCGCGCTCGGGATCGGGCTCGCCGGCCTCGTGCGCAGCGCCGAAGGCTCTTCGGCCGTCGTAAACGCCATCTACCTGCCGATGGCGTTCCTCTCCGGCTCGTTCTTCTCGCCGCACTCCTTCCCCGACTTCCTGCGCGCGATCGCCGACGTCCTGCCGCTGACGTACTTCATCGAGCTCGTCCGGGACGTGATGCTCCACGGGCACGAGATCTGGTCCGAGCCCGCTGCGGTCGCGGTCATCGCCGCCTGGGGCGCCGTCGGCCTCCTCGTGGCCATTCGGCGCTTTCGCTGGGAACCGCGCGAATGAGCGCGCGTTGCCCGAACGGCCGAGGCGCGAGCGGGGCCGTCGCGAGCTTCCTGGCGCCGCGCCACAGGTAACGGTTGACTTGGCCGCGGCGACGCGGAAGTACCGCGCCGGACGGGTACCCTGAGCCGGGCCGCCCCCGTAGCTCAGTGGACAGAGCAGCGGTTTCCTAAACCGCGTGCGCAGGTTCGATTCCTGCCGGGGGCATTCCGCTCGGGAAGCCAAAAGGCGGAATTACAGGTCGTTCGGAACGTATGTCCGGTTCCCTTCTCTTCCGCTCAAATCCGCTCACTCGGCCGTTTCAGGAACCTCTGTGGCGCGCATGGTAACGCGCACTTACCCGCGCGCGACCGCGTCCGCGGTGTCGCTATCGCCACGCCCGGCTCGGGGGACGCGGGAACTACGCAGCCGCGCCGCAGGGGTCTACTTATCCCGCTCGGGAGACGCGCGGTAGTTGACTTCTCCCACGGCGGGGCGAGCGGGTGATCGCCGACCGCGTGTCGCTCATCGATTCGGACGCCCGCCCGATCCGCCGCCGCAACCCGCGCGGGCACCGGCACACGCCGTCTTCAACAGCGTCGTGACGCTTGTCGCGGCGGCTCAGCTTCCAGAGCGAGCCCGTTGAGGTGGACACCTGGCTGATTCAGAAATCGCTCAGGCTCGTCCCTGGGAAGGTCTGAAGAAACCTGCTGCCTGGAGGTCTGGCGGGGTGCCGGGCCTAGCGACAGCCCGGCTCCGCCGAAATGTCTCGCATGCCGAACCGAAAGGAGTGACATCCGCCTCAAGGCTCTTGTCCTGGTTGAGATCGACCGCCGCAAGAAGCGCCAAATCCCGCGAGCCCGAGGGCCCGCACGACGTGACCGGGCGAACTAACACCTACCGCTGCGCGGCGCGACGATAATGCTCGCGGGTCATGAGGAACGCGCCCGGTGAGCCGCTGACGTTCGTCTTCGCCGATCTCGAGTCGAGCACTCGGCTCTGGGAGCGGTTCCCGGACGCAATGAAGGGCGCGGTGGAGCGCCACGACGAGATCCTGCGCGACGCGGTGGAAGGCGCGGGAGGGCGCGTGGTCAAGATCACCGGCGACGGCCTCATGGCCGTCTTCGGCTCTCCTTCGGCGGCCGCCGCGGCTGCCCTCGAGGCCCAGCGCGCGCTGCAGCGTGAGCCCTGGGGCGAGACAGGGC
>JALZFG010000124.1 GCA_030861645.1 Actinomycetota bacterium | reverse complement strand
AGTCGCGGGCGATGGCGACGCTCGCGTTCCTCGTTCCGCTCGCGGCGAAGATCGAGGACGCCGCCACCGAAGGGAAGAAGGTCATCACGGCGATGCTCATCGTGGGGCTCGTGTTCGTGAGCGTGATCGCCCTCGGCCAGCTGAGCCGCTGGCTCACGCACCGCCGCCACTAGCGCTGCATCCCCAACATCTCGTCGACCCGCCGGCGGAAGGAGACCGGGAAGCGGTACAGCTCGCGCTCGATCTCGCTGAAGTACGCGCGGGCGCGGCCGGGATCGACGAGGCCGGACTCGATCACGGACCGGACGTCGACAACATCCTGAGCGTGGGCGCGCTCGATCTTGGCGAGGGCCTGCGCGCAGGGATCGAAGTGATAGAAGGAGAGCCGACCCTCTCGTGCCGCGAAGGGGGCTCCGATCCTCCCAGCCCGCGGGAACCGGGATGAAGTCCGCCGGCGAGACGAGCTCCACGTTGACGCTGAGCGCGTCCTTGATCCGTGGGAGCGCCCGCAGAAGGCGATCGCTCTCCGGGACGAGCAGGAGGTCGACGGCGATCGTGCTCTCTCGCCAGCCGAGGAGGACCGCGGTGGCGCCGCCCGTGAGGTAGGCGGCGCCCTCGACGTCAGCCTCGCGACCAAGGGCACGCATGAACCGCCGGATTCGGTCTCCGTCGGCTAGCGCTCGCCCTCGGCGGCGCGCTCGTAGCTGACCAGTGGCGAATGAGCGCGTTGTAGCGGGAGTGCGCAGCATCCGCATCATCGTTCTGCAGGAGCTCGTAGAGCCGGCGCTCCGGGGACGGCGGGGACGGCGGAATGAGCATCCCCAGCTCCCGTAGCCGGGGGCGCCGATCGAGATGAGCAGCGACGGGACGGAATCGACACCGTGCTCGAGGTCCTCGATCCCTGCACGGACGAGATCGCCTCCTGGCCGGGAGTCGATCCCCGCGTCCCCCCGGTGCGTCGCGAATCACACAAAAGACGATAGAGCTCCGAGAAGATTCCCGGGCCAACAGAGACGGCCTCGGCATGAGCGCCGCGCGTAGTCGGGGGTCCGTCGGGCAAGGAGCGATTCGCTGCTGGTGCCCGAGCTCGCGGCCGATGACGAGCAGTCCGCCTCGCCCCGCGACGTCGAGGCTGCTGCGGCGGAAGCGGATCGAGCGGGAGTGGCGGGAGGGGCACGCAACGGCCCTTGACGAAGCCGTGGAATACGCGTTGAGCGGCATAGACTGAGCGCGATGGCCCCGCCTGCCGACCTCCGCGACTGGATCGCGCTGCTCGAGCGCGAGGGGGAGCTCGTCAGGGTCGGCGCCGAGGTCGACCCGCACCTCGAGGTGACGGAGATCGTCGACCGGACGGTCAAGGCAGGCGGCCCCGCCCTCCTGTTCGAGAACCCCCGAGGCGGCAGCCACCCGCTCTTGATCAACCAGTTCGGCAGCGAGCGTCGCATGTGCCTTGCCTTCGGCGCGGCCAGGCTGGACGACGTCGCCCGCAAGCTCGAAGACGTGCTCGAGATGCAGCCGCCGCAGGGGCTCGTCGAGAAGGTGCGGGGCCTGCGGAAGCTGAAGTCGATCGCCGACTCGCTGCCGAAAACGGTCCGGACCGGGGCGGCGCAGGAGGTCGTCCTGACCGGCGACGACGTCGACCTCGGACTCCTCCCTGTCCAGACGTGCTGGCCGGGGGACGCCGGGCCCTTCATCACGCTCCCCGCGGTGATCACGACGGACCCGCACACGGGCGCGCGGAACGTCGGCATGTACCGCCTCCAGCTGGTCGACCGGCGGACGACGCTGATGCACTGGCAGATCCACAAGGACGGCCGGATGGACTACCTGGCCACGGAAGGCCGGCTCGAGGTCGCCGTGGCGCTGGGGCTCGACCCCGTCACGACGTATACGGCCTCCGCGCCGCTCCCGAAGCACATCGACGAGCTCATGCTCGCGGGCTTCCTGCGCGGCGAGCCCGTCGAGCTCGTGCGCGGCAAGACGGTCGATCTCGAGGTGCCGGCGAGCGCCGAGATCGTCCTCGAGGGCTACGTCGAGCAGGGTGACCTCGCGCAGGAGGGCCCGTTCGGCGACCACACTGGGTACTACACGCCCGCGGAGCCATTCCCGGTCTTCCACGTGACCGCGATGACGATGCGCCACGACGCGATCTACCCCTCGATCGTCGTCGGCAAGCCACCGCAGGAAGACGCCTGGCTCGGCAAGGCGACCGAGCGCATCTTCCTTCCGGCTGTCCGCCAGATGGTCCCCGAGCTCGTCGACTACGACCTCCCCGTCGCGGGCGCGTTCCACAACTGCGCGATCGTGTCCATCCGCAAGCGGTTCCCCGGCCATGCTCAGAAGGTCATGCACGCGCTCTGGGGACTCGGGATGCTGAGCCTGACGAAGGCGGTCGTCGTCGTCGACGAGTGGGTCGACGTGCACGACTACGAGGACGTCTTCTTTCGAGTGGGAGCGAACGTCGACCCGAAGCGGGACGTGCTCCTGACCGAGGGGCCGCTCGACCACCTCGACCACGCGCCGACGCTGCAGTTCTACGGCGGCAAGATCGGGATCGACGCCACCCACAAGGGCCCCGATGAGGGCGCCCGACCGTGGCCCGAGGAGATCGTCATGTCGGCGGACGTGAAGGCGCTCGTGGACACGCGCTGGCAGGAGTACGGCATCGCCCTCGACGCGTCCTCTTCCGACGGCGCGCGCGAGCGTGCGCCGTCTGTTACGTCATTGACACAAAGTCCCGGCAAGCGGTTGAATCCAGCTTAGTGGCGACAGCGGGAGGCGACTCGAGGCCGCACTCGCCCCCACCGAGCCTGTGGCCGGTCGGGTTCGCCCTCGGCATCGCGTGCATCCTCGTCGGCCTCGTCGTCAGCTGGCCGGCCGTCGCCGCCGGCGCCGCGATTGCGCTCGTCTTCGGCTTCCTCTGGATCCGCGACGCGACGCGCGACTATCGGCAGGCGATTCACGTCGAGCCCGAGACACGCGAGCCGGCGCGGCCCGCGCCAGCGATTCCGGCCGACCACGGCGAGGCCGCGATGCCCGAGCCCGAGCCGGGCGAGATCGAACGCTTCCCGCGCAGCAGATTCCTCGAGGGCGCAACGCTCGGCCTGGGCGCTGCGATCGGGGGCATCGTCACCCTGCCGGCGCTCGGTTTCGCCGTCGTCCCGGCGTTCATCCACCAAGAGACCGAGGAGGTCGACCTCGGACCGCTGAAGAACTTCCCGGAGGGCCAGTTCGTGGTCGCGACCTTCATGCAGAACCCGGAGCAGGGGGAGGTCTCCCGCAGGACGGCCTACGTCCGCAACAACGGCCTCCTGAACGGGCGCCCGAGCTTCACGATCATGTCGAACCGCTGCGTCCACCTCGGCTGCCCGGTGCAGCCTGGCGGGCCCCTGCTCGACGATCAAGCGAAGAAGTTCCGGACCGCGCGCGGGGAGGAGGTCAACATCACGCCCACGCAGCCCGCCAACTTCGGTTGCCCGTGCCACGGCGGCTCGTACGACACCGAGGGCAACCGGATCGCGGGGCCGCCGGTGCGCGCGCTCGACCGCTTCGAGTACGCGATCCGCAATAGCCGCCTCTTCCTCGGCAAGACGTACAGCGTCGCCTACGTCAAGGGCACCGGCAAGGACGCGCGGATCAAGAAGTACGGCCTCTCCGGCCCAGGCGAGCACGTCGACGGTCCCGAGGCCTGGTTCTACCCCCTCCAGCCGAGCGACATCTGATGGCAGTCACCACCAGACGATCCATCAGGCGCCAGCGCATGCAGGAGGCGGTGACGTACCCGATGGACTGGCTCGAGGAGCGCTCCGGGCTCATCGGCGGGATCCGCTACTTCCTCTTCCGGAAGGTCCCGGGCGATACCAACTGGTTCCACACGCTCGGCTCGGCGACGCTCACGGCGTTCCTCGTGCAGGCGATCACCGGCGTCATCCTGGCGATGTACTACCAACCCACTCCGAACGGGGCATACGGCTCGATCCGACACATCACCGACGACGTCACGCTTGGCTGGCTCGTTCGCGGAATGCACCGCTGGGGCGCGAGCGTCTTCATCATCCTCATGTTCCTCCACATGGGCCGCGTCTTCCTGTTCGGCGCGTACAAGTACCCGCGCGAGCTCAACTGGATCGTCGGCGTGCTCCTGCTCGTAACGGGCATGTTCGAAGGCTTTACCGGCTACCTGCTCCCCTGGGACCAAACGTCGTACTGGGCGACCGTCGTCGGTATCAACATCAACGGCACCGCACCGTTCCTCGGCCCCTTCATCTCGCAGTTCCTGCGCGGTGGCGCGGAGATCGGAGCCGAGACCTTGACCCGCTTCTACGCAATCCACATGCTCGCGCTGCCGGGGGCGATCTTCGCCCTGATCGGCCTCCACCTCTACCTGATCGTTCGGCTGGGCGTCTCGTCGCCGCCCTGGTCGAAGGAAGCCGCGGGCGACGACGGTCGGCCTGAGGCGGCCCCGCCGGGCAGAAGCGGGCTCGTGCGCCCCGGGCCGCGCGGGGGGATCGCACGATGAGCACCACGCCGCGCGAGCGCGCCGCTCCGACGACCGACGGACGCGCGCGCGTGATGACGCCGCTCGAGGAGCGGCGCGCCGGATTCCAGCGCTACAAGCGCGACGTCAAGGAGCGGGGCAAGCCCTTCTACCCGTACGCGATGTTCCACGACACGGTGATGAGCCTCGTCGTCGTGTCGGTGATCGTCGGCCTCGCGGTCATCTGGAAGTTCACAGCCGCGGAGGAGCCGAACCAGTCAGGTCTCCTCGGACCGCTCTACAAGGACGAGGCCGATCCGGGCACGACGAGCTTCGTGCCGCGCCCGGACTGGTACTTCTACTTCCTCTTCTACCTGCTGCGGATCTTCAAGTGGCCCGAGTCGGTGTTCCTCGGGACGGTCGGGATTCCAACGCTCGCGCTGATCCTCCTGCTCGCGATCCCGTTCATCGACGTGCGCCGCGAGCGGCGACTGCTCCGCCGTCCGGTCGCGGTCGTCGCGGCGATCCTCGTCGTCCTGTCAATGGGGGTGCTCACGTACAAGGGCGCGACCGCGCGCGAGGCGCTCGCCAGCGAGGTCGTCGGCGAGGTGCCGACGTGGATCAACGAGGAGAACCTCGTCGCAAACGCGCGCCAGCTGCGCGACCTTCCGAAGGGTGCGAACGGCGAGCAACTGGTGCGCAAGGGCGCGCGCCTCTTCGCGGAGTCTGCCTGCCTGAACTGCCACACCTATCTCGGCACCGGCTCGGCGAACCTCGGGGCGCCCGAGCTGACCGAAGAGGGGACGAAGAACAGGGGCATCAAGTTCCAGATCAACCACCTCGAATGTCCGAGCTGCGTGACGCCGGGGTCGCCGATGCCGGCGTTCGCCCAGCTCGGCGACCAGAACCTGCTGGCGCTCGCGGTCTTCCTCGAATCTTCTAAGGGCCGCCAGGGCTAGCCCTGGCGCGGCTCGTGCGCGTCTTCCTCGGAATAACGGGCGGCTCCGGCGCCGCGTACGCCGCCCGGCTGGTCGAGGCGCTCGCGACCGCCGACTGCGAGATCGGAATCTGCGCGTCGGCCGCCGGCGTCGAGGTGCTCGCGACCGAGCTGTACGGCGATCCTCGCCTCTCGCGCGACGAGGTGCTCGCACGCTTCGTGGAGCCCGCGCGCGCCGTGACGACGGTGTACGACGCGCGCGATTTCAGCTCCCCGTACGCAAGCGGCTCGGCCAAGGCGGACGCGTACGTCGTCTGTCCGTGCTCAATGAGCAGCGCCGGGACGATTGCGGCAGGGATCGTCGAGAATCTCATCCACCGCGCTGCAAGCGTCGCGCTGAAGGAGGGCCGCAAGCTCGTGCTCGTGCCGCGCGAGACCCCGCTTTCCACGATTCACCTCGAGAATCTGCTCCGGCTGCGCCAGGCCGGCGCCGTCATCCTCGTCGCCGCCCCCGGCTTCTACCACGGCGCCGACACCGTCGACGACCTGGTCGACTTCATCGTCGGGCGCTGCCTCGACCAGCTCGGGCTCGAGCACGAGCTCGTGCGGCGGTGGGGAGAGTCGTGATCCAGGCGCGTGACGCTTCGGCGGCGGGCTCCGAGCCCGTCGCCCAGCTGTCGCGAGCGCCGCACGGGGTCGCGACGGGACGGCTCGCCGCAGATGACATCCGGTCGATGTTCGACCGGATCGCGCCGGTCTACGACGTAATGAACCACCTGATGACCGCTGGCGTCGACCGGCGCTGGAGGCGCCTGACGGCGGAAGCGGTCGTTCGCCGCGGAGACCACGTGCTCGACGTCGCTTGTGGGACGGGAGAGCTCGCGCTCGCCGCCGAGCGGGCGGGAGGCCGCGTCGTCGGGCTGGACTTCTCGGAGCGAATGCTCGACCGCGCGCGCCGGAAATCGAGCTCGATCGATTGGGTCGCGGGCGACATGCTCGCGCTCCCTTTCCCCGACGCCAGCTTCGACGCCGCCACCGTCGGCTTCGGCGTCCGTAACGTCGAGGATCTGGGGCTGGCCTTCCGCGAGCTCCGCCGCGTGCTTCGGCTTGGGGGACGACTGGGCGTTCTCGAGATCACGCGACCGGAAGGCTTCGCGGCCGCTTTCTACCGCGTCTGGTTCGATCGGCTCGTTCCGGTGGCCGGCAAGCTCCTGCCCGGCGGCTGGGCGTACGCCTACCTGCCGGCGAGCGTCCGCCGCTTCCCCCGGCCAGAGGATCTGAGCGGGCTGATACGGGACGCGGGATTCGACGACGTCCGCTTCCGGCGCCTCGCGGCTGGCATCGTGTGTCTCCACGTCGGAATCGCCGGGGCGATTCCGAGGTCAAGGAAGAGGGAAGGCGTATGAGATCGTGAGTCACCGCGATCTTTTCGTCGACTTTTTCCGTGAAGCGGAAAAGGTCGAAGGATGACGGCCCTCGAGACGATTCGCGACGCTCCCGGCCTCGAGGAGTACCTCGACGAGCTCGAGCAGCAGCTCGTGGGAGCGGTGGCCGCGCACCCGGGGCTCGTCGCGGAGGTCGGCGCGTCCGCCCTCGCCACAGGCGGCAAGCGCCTCCGCCCTCTTCTCTGCTTTCTCGCCGCGCCGCCGGGTTGTGATGCCCCCGTCGCGGCCGGCGTCGCGGTCGAGCTCGTGCACATGGCGACGCTCGTCCACGACGACCTGATCGACGGCGCCCGCTTCCGGCGCGGGCGGGCCTCGGCTTGGGCAACCTACGGCGTGGAGGCGGCCCGAGCCGCCGGGGACTACCTCTTCGCGCGCGCGTTCGCCGAGCTCACGGCGGCCGGCGACCCGTGGGAGGTCGCGGTCCTCGCCGACGCGTCGCTCTCGCTCGCGCGCGGCGAGGCGCTCCAGCACCGCCAGGCGCGCGATCCCGACACGACCGTCGAGGCCTATTTGGAGCGCTGCGCGCTGAAGACGGGGAAGCTGTTCGAGGCGGCGTGCCTGCTCGGCGGCCGCGAGCCCGCACTGGGGCGCTTCGGTCTCGCGCTCGGGATCGCCTTCCAGATCGTCGACGACGTGCTCGACTGCTCGGGGTCGACGCTCGAGACGGGCAAGGTCCCGGGC
>JALZFG010000109.1 GCA_030861645.1 Actinomycetota bacterium | reverse complement strand
GGCGCGATCCGTCGCCGCCGACGCCGACGACCGTCCCGTTCTCGGTGTCGACACAGCCGTCGTCCTCGAAGGGGTGATCTACGGCAAGCCGGCGGACGCCGGCGACGCCGAGCGGATGCTCGAGGCTCTCGCCGGGAACACGCACGAGGTGGTGTCCGGTCTCTGCCTGCTGACCCGAGCGTGGGAGGACGTCGAGCACGAGGTGACGCGCGTCTCCTTCCGTCCTCTCACGCCACGAGACCTGGCCGCGTACCTCGCGACGGACGAATGGGAGGGGCGTGCCGGCGCGTACGCGATCCAGGGTCGCGGCGCGGCGCTCGTCGAGCAGATCGACGGTGATTACCTCAACGTCGTCGGCCTTCCGGCGGCGCTCCTCGTTCGCCTGCTCGCTAGGCGCTTTGCCGGTGTTTACGGATTCGGGTAGCTACACTCGGGATCCGGATGGGCTTTCTCAGCTATTTCAACGGCTTCGGCGGTCGCGACATGGCCGTCGACCTCGGAACGGCGAACACGCTCGTCTACGTTCGCGGACGCGGGATCGTTCTGTCGGAGCCGTCGGTCGTCGCGATCGACCAGGCGACGGGGGAGGTGCACGCGGTCGGCGTCGAGGCCAAGCGGATGCTCGGCCGCACGCCGGGATCGATTCAGGCGATCCGGCCACTGAAGGACGGGGTCATCGCCGACTTCGATGTCACCGAGCAGATGCTCCGGCACTTCATCCAGAAGGTGCATCAGCATCGCTTCGCCCACCCGCGCGTCGTCGTCTGCGTCCCGAGCGGCGTGACCGGGGTCGAGAAGCGCGCGGTCGAGGAGGCGACGCTCTCCGCCGGCGCGCGGCAGGCCTACCTGATCGAGGAGCCGATGGCCGCGGCGATCGGCGCCGGCTTGCCCGTCGCCGAGCCGACGGGGAACATGATCGTCGACGTCGGCGGCGGCACCAGCGAGGTTGCGGTGATCTCCCTCGGCGGCATCGTGGTCTCGCAGAGCCTCCGTGTCGGCGGCGACGAGATGGACGAGGCGATCGTCAACCACATCAAGCGCGAGTACAAGCTGCTCGTCGGCCAGCAAACGGCGGAGGAGATCAAGCTCGAGGTCGGATCGTCCTACCCGCTCCGGGAGGAGGTCCAGGCCGAGGTCCGGGGCCGCGACATGCTCACCGGGCTGCCGAAGACGGTTGTGCTGAGCTCCGAGGAGATCCGGCACGCGCTCGAGGAGCCCGTCTCGCAGATCGTCGACGCGATCAAGTCGACACTCGACAAGACGCCGCCGGAGCTCGCCGCCGACATCATGGATCGCGGGATCGTGCTCGCCGGGGGCGGGGCGCTTCTGACAGGGCTCGACGAGCGCCTCCGGCACGAAACCGAGATGCCCGTGCACCTCGCGGAGTCGCCACTCACGTGCGTCGCCGTGGGATCGGGCCGGAGCCTCGAGGAGTTCGAGGCGATTCACCGCGCGTCGCGCGCGAGGGTCCGAAGCCGGAACGGGTACGACCGCCGGCGTTAGCGTCCTTTTCGCGCCGGCGGTCACGGTCACGCGTCGCTTGGCTCGCCTACACTAGAGCGCTCGTGCCCCGGAACCGCACCGCACGGCTGGCGGTCCTGTCCTCTGTCGCGCAGCGCTCCGCCTCGCCCCCGTACTCCGCCCGTGCAAGCTCCGCTCTCCGACGGCGCGCGGTCATCGCCGGGCTGGTCCTCGTCTCGCTCGCGCTGATCACGGTCTACTTCCGGGAGTCGGACGGGGGGCCGCTGCACGGCGCCCAGGACGTGGCCGCGACCGTCCTGCGACCGTTCCAGATCGGCGCCGACCGCGTCGCGACTCCCTTCCGGGACGTCTACGGCTACTTCTCTGACCTCGCCAACGCGAAGTCGGAGGTCGACCGGCTCCGCGCCGAGAACGCGCGGCTTCGCGAGCGGGCGATCGGGTACGCGAACGCCGTCCAGGAGAACGGGCGGCTGCGGAGGATCGCGCAGTACAAGGCGACGCCGCCGTTCCCGCGCGGCTACCGCCTCGTTGCGGCAGAGGTGATCGCCCAGCCGCCCGAGCCATACGACCGGCACATCTCCGTCTCCGCGGGCGTGAACGACGGGGTCCGCAGGGACGACGCCGTCGTCGACCCGAGCGGACAGCTCGTCGGCACGGTCTCGCTCGTCGGCCGCGACGTCGCCCGGGTGACGCTCCTGACCGACGACAGCAGCGCGGTCTCGGCTCGGGACGTCAACACGGGCGCGCGCGGCATCATCAAGCACGGCTCGGGAGGGGGCTCGGCGCTCTTCCTCGATATGGTCGAGAAGCGGGAGAAGGTCGTCGAGCTCGATACGGTGATGACCGCGGGCTGGCGCTCGGGCCGGCTGACCTCGCTCTATCCCAAGGGGATCCCGATTGGTTGGGTCTCGAGCGTCGAGCAGGTCGACACCGACCTGTACAAGCGAGTGCAGGTGACGCCCTACGCCGACTTCTCGTCGCTCGAGTCGGTGATGGTCGTCGTAAACCCGAAGGCGCGGGGCGGGCTCCCGTAGTGGCCGTCGACGTGCTCAAGACCGGGGCCGTCGTCTTCGTCGCCGCGATCGTGCAGGTCAGCGTCCTGAACGGCGCGGCCCCATTCGGGGGGTCGCCCGACCTCGTCCTCGTCACCCTGGTCGCGGCGGCGCTCCTCCGCGGCTCGATCGAAGGCGCGGCCTTCGGGTTCATCGCGGGGCTGATCATCGATACGGCGACGCTGTCGACGCTCGGGTTCACGTCGCTGCTGCTCGCGCTCGCCGGCTACTGGACCGGTCGCTACGGCGAGACGACGGGTCGCGGCCGTGCCCACGCGCCGCTCGTCTCCGTCGCCGTGATCACCTTCCTCTACGCCGTCGCCGCGCTGGCGCTGCGCTTCATGCTTGCGCAGCAGACCTCGGGCGCCGCCGCGTTCGACGCGCTCCTGCCGACGATGCTCTGGAACGTCCTCCTCGCCGTTCCCGTGTACGCGCTCTGCCGCCGGATCCTCGGGCGGCGAGACGCGGACCGCGTGCAAGAGGTGCAGCTGCTTGGCTAGTACTGGAACGCGGGCGAGACTCCCGCGGCGGTTCCTGCCGCCCGATCCCACAATCGAGGCGCCGTACCGGCTGACCCCGCAGCTCGCGCTGCGGCTCGGCGTGCTCGGCGCGGCCGCGCTCATCGTCTTCTCGGTCCTCCTCCTGCGGCTCTGGGCGCTCCAGGTGCTCGCGGGCGAGGAGTACCTGCAGGCGGCACAGAACAACCAGCTGCGAACGGTCCGGATCGACGCGCCGCGCGGGCGAATCGTCGACCGCGAGGGACGCGTCCTCGTCGCGAACAGGCCCGCGACCGCCGTCCGGATCTGGCCGGCAGACCTGCCGAAGAACGGCGCGTACGCGGTCGTCCGCCGGCTCGCGCGCGTGCTCGGCGTCCCGCCGACGCGGATCGGGCGCGAGATCGAGGAGCGGGGCGGCGATCTCGTGACCCCGGTGACCGTGAGGTCGAACGTGGGCGAGGCGCAGGCGCTCTACCTGATCGAGCGCCGGCAGGAGTTCCCCGGCGTGGAGGTGCATCCGACGTACCTGCGCCAGTACCCGCGGGGACTGCTCGCCGCGCACCTCTTCGGCTACGTCGGCGAGATCTCGCAGAAGCAGCTCGAGCACCGCTCGAAGACGCGCTTCCGCCCCGGTGACCGGATCGGCCAGGCGGGACTCGAGGCCGCATACGACTCCTACCTGCGCGGGCGGCCCGGATTGGCCGAGCTCCGTGTCGACTCGCGGGGCCAGCCGCGGAGCGCGGTCATGCAGCGGCTCGAGCCCCAGTCCGGCAACGCGCTGCGGGTGACGATCGACTTGGGCCTGCAGCAGGCGGCCGAGCGCTCCCTGCGGGAATGGATCGAGCGCGCGCGCTATCAGGACTGTTTCGGCTGCTGGGCGTCGAACGGAGGCGCGATCGTAGCGCTCGATCCCCGCGACGGCGCGGTGCTCGCGATGGCGTCGTTCCCGACGTACGACCCGCGCCTCTACACGGGTCGCGTCGACGATCGAGAGCTGGCCGCCGCAGGCCTGACGCCGGCGACGGCGGCGAAGAAGAACTTCCCCGCGCTGAACCGCGCGACGCAGGGCGTCTACCCGCCGGGTTCGACGTTCAAGCCGGTGACCGCGCTCGCCGCAATGGAGGAGCATCTCATCTCGCCGTACTCGCCGCTCCTGTGCAGCGGCTCGTACACCGTCGCCGGCCAGACGTTCCACAACTGGAACCCGGACGTCTACGAGGAGATGGCGCTTCCGACCGCGCTCGAGGCGTCCTGCGACACCTACTTCTACCAGCTCGGAAAGATGTTTTACGACCTTCCGCCGCAGCGACGGCACCCGCTGCAGGAATGGGCGGCACGGTTCGGCTTCGGACAGCCGACGGGAATCGACGTCGGCCCGGAGCTCCGGGGGCTGCTGCCGACGCCGGAGTGGCGGAAGGCGGCGTTCAAGGACGAGATCGACCGCTCCTGGAAGCCGGGCGACTCGATTCAGCTCGCAATCGGCCAGAAGGATTTGTTGGTGACGCCCCTCCAGATGGCCCGGTTCTACGCAATGGTCGCGAACGGCGGAAAGCTCGTGACGCCCTACGTCGGCGTCGACATCGAGCAGGCGGGCGACGGGCGCTCCGCGCCCGAAATCCTCCGGCGCTTCGCGGCGCGACCGCCGCAGCCGACAGGGGTCGACTCGGAGGCGCTCGCGGTCGTGCAGCAAGGTCTGTACCAGGCGACGCACGGTGCGAACGGGACGTCGACGGCTGTCTTCGGCAGCTTCCCGGCCGAGATCGCGGGCAAGACGGGCACCGCCGAGAAGGCGGTCGTACTGCCCGGCTGGAAGACGGCCGCGGTCGTCGACCAATCCTGGTGGTGTGGTTACGGGCCGGTCGAGGAGCCGAAGATCGTCGTCTGCGCACTGATCGAGAACGGCGGCCACGGGGGGACGGCCGCGGCGCCGGCGGCCCTCCGCGTCTTCGAGCGGTACTTCCGCACCCGGAGCACGTACCAGCTACCGTCGGTCTCCGACTGATGGTCGACGTCGCCCAACCGCGTCCGCTTCGCGGCGACCAGGCGCTCGCGGTCGGCGCCTTCCTGCGCCGGCTCGACTGGGTGCTCCTGCTGGCGGTCGCGGCGCTCGTCCTGCTCGGCCTGTGGGCGATCTCGGGCATCACGCACGACGACGTTCCCGGCGACCCCGACTACTACCTCGTCCGGCAGGCCGTGTTCGCCGGGCTCGGCACGGTGGGTCTCGTACTCGCGATCCTGATCGATCCGGACGTCTACCGTCGTCACTTCCCGATCGTCTACGGCGTCATGCTCGCGCTCCTCCTGCTCGTCTTCGCCGCCGGCGAGGTGACGCGTGGCTCGCGCCGCTGGGTCGAGCTCGGCTTCTTCACGTTTCAGCCCTCGGAATTCGGCAAGCTGCTGCTCGCCCTCTCGCTCGCGGCGTTCCTCGGCGGCCGGATGAAGCGGCTGAACGAGCCGACGACGATCCTGGCTACGGTCGGGCTCGCGCTGCTTCCCGCCCTGCTCGTCTTCGTCCAGCCCGACGTCGGAACCTCGCTCGTCTACATCGCGGCACTTGCGGCGGCGCTCTTCGTCGCCGGCATCCGGTGGCTCATCCTCGCGGCGCTCGCGGCCGCCGCCGTCCTCGCGGCAGCCGCCGTCCTGTGGGCGCTGCCCGCTGCCGGCGTGGAGGTGCTGAAGCCGTATCAGGTCGCGCGTCTGACGGGGTTCACGAACCCCGACGAAGATCCCGGCGGCCTCACGTACAACCTGACGCAGTCCAAGACGGCCGTCGGCGCAGGCGGCGTGCACGGCCGCGGCGTCGAGGGCGCGACGCAGACGAACCTCGACTACCTCCCGGAGCACGCGACCGACTTCGTCTTCGCCTCGTACGCCGAGCAGCGCGGCTTCGTCGGAGCCGCCGTCCTGCTCGCGCTCTACCTGCTCGTCGTCTGGCGCGGCCTCCGCATCGTCGCGATCGCGCGCGACGCGTTCTCGGCGATCGCGGTCGCCGCCGTCATCGTCGCGTTCCTGTTTCAGGTGTTCGTCAACGTCGGGATGACGATCGGCATGGCCCCGATCACGGGCATCCCGCTTCCGTTCATGAGCGTCGGCGGCTCGTCGATGATCTCGAACCTGATCGCGATCGGCGTGCTGCAAGCGATCTGCGCACGCAGCAGGGCGCAGCGGCGGCGCTGATCGACGGGCGTCGCACCCTTTCTGTCCACAGGCGCGCGCTGGGAGAGCGCGGGCGTCGAGCTGCGAAAGGGGTTCGCGCTGGCCCCGCGTCAGGCGGCCGCCGTCGCGAGCTTGGCGCGACGCACCTTGATCGCGCGGAGTCGCTGTCTCAGGCGTGCCCACGCCCACGGCTCGATCTCGCCGTAGCGGAGCGGCGACTGGCCACGTGTCGCCTCGAGGTACTCGAACCAGGCATCGGCCTCTTCGATCAGCAACAGCTCGAACGCCTCTTGCTTCGACGTCATCGCGCAACCCCCCTGCAGCTGCGGCGATCGTAGGCCCGGCGTCGGACGGAGGTAGGGTGCTCCGCGCGGCGTCGGGCGCGCGCGTCGCCCGCGTCGTCGCCGGGTCAGCGCTCGACCCCTCCGCCGGCCACAGCTCGAGCCGTTGGTACTCTTGATTTAGGCGAGATGCCACCCGTTTTCGAACCAGACGCGCTGCGCGTGCCCCCCGGAGGGGCGCCGGCGCGCGCTCATGGAGGAGAGTCCGTTTGCCATGGTTTCGCTGGTGGAAGCGCAGGACGGAGGAAGCGCCCGCTGAGGCTGCCGCTCCTGAGCCCACCGATGCCGTAGTCGAGACGCCCGCGGAGACGGGCGAGGACAAGCCGAAGCGAAAGCGACGCCGCGGCAACCGCGGGGGCCGTGGACGGTCGAGGCAGGCCGAGAGACGCACGGAGACGCGAGCGGACGCCGGCGAGAAGAGCGGGCCGGAGCGCAGGCCCGAGCGCAGGCGAGAGCGGCAGCGCCGCGAGCACCCCGTCCGTCGCGCACTTCCGCCCGCAAACCGCGAGCTGCTCGTCTCGGTCGACGTGGGCGAGCAGCGCGTTGCGGTTCTCGAGGACGGCCGCGTCGCCGAGGCCTACCTCGAGCGCCCCGACCAGCGCTCGATCGCGGGGAACATCTACAAGGGGACGGTCGAGAACGTCCTTCCGGGGATGGAGGCGGCGTTCGTCGAGATCGGTCTCGAGAAGAACGGCTTTCTCTACGTCGATGAGATCGTCAGCGAAGAGCTCGAGGGGAGGCGCCAGGGCCGCAAGATCCAGGATCTCCTGAGCCGCGGTCAGGAGCTGCTCGTCCAGGCGGTCAAGGACCCGATGAAGGGCAAGGGAGCCCGGTTGACCACCGAGATCTCGCTGCCGGGCCGATTCCTCGTCTACGTGCCGAGCGGGGAGGGAATCGGCGTCTCTCGCCGGCTCGACGACGCCGAACGAGCGCGGCTGCGCGAGATCCTCAAGGCGCTCGAAGTTCACGACGCGGGGATCATCGTGCGCACCGCCGCGGAGGGAGCCTCGGCGGACGACATCGCGGCCGACCTCGTCTTTCTCCAGCGGCTGTGGAAGGCAATTCACGCGCGCGCGCGCGAGATCTCGGCCCCGGCGATCGTCTACCAGGAGGCCGAGCTGCCATTGCGGGTCGTCCGTGATCTCTTCACCGACGATTTCAAGCACGCGCTCGTCGACGACGAGCGGACGTTCAAGCGCATCGTCGGCTACCTGAAGAAGACGTCGCCGCACATGGTCGAGCGCGTCAAGCGCTACCGGGAGCGGCCTCCGCTGATGGAGGCCCACGGCGTGGACGCCGAGATCCAATCGACGCTGTCCCGCCGCGTCGATCTCCCGTCGGGCGGGTACCTCGTCTTCGACTACGCCGAGGCGTTCACCGTCATCGACGTCAACACCGGCCGCTTCACCGGTTCCCGCTCGAAGTCGACGTCGCGCCTCGAGGACACGATCACGAAGAACAACCTCGAGGCGGTGAAGGAGGTCGTGCGCCAGCTGCGCCTGCGCGACGTCGGCGGGATCATCGTCATCGACTTCATCGACATGGCGAATCCGAAGAACCGCGCGCTCGTCGAGGAGGCGCTGCGGATGGAGCTCGAGCGGGACCGGACGAAGACGTACGTGGTCGAGATCTCACCCCTCGGCCTCGTGGAGATGACGCGTCAGAACGTCACGGAAGGCCCGCGGGAGATTCTCACCGAGGCGTGTCCGACGTGCGGCGGAGACGGGATCGTCGTCTCGGCAGAGAGCGCCGCCGTCGACATCGAGCGGCGACTGCGGGCGCTGGCGGCCGGATCGCGCGCGCAGGCCTTCCGCGTCGAGGTGAACGACGACATCGCGCGCCTGCTGATGGGCGCTGGGGGCGACCGCCTGGCCGCCCTCGAGGAGCGTGCTCGCCGGCGCTTCCTGCTCGAGCCCCGCGCTGACGTCCGCTACGACCACCTCGTCGTTCTCGCGCGGGGCAAGCGGGACGACCTGATCCGAGACGCGCCGGTCGCCGAGGGACAGGAGGTCGAGCTTCGTCTCGTTGAGATCGGCCGCCACGACTCCGGGTCGGGCGTGGGGAAGGTCGACGGCTACGACGTCGCAGTCACCCGGGCGGCGAAGCTCGTGGGCAAGAAAGTGAAGGTACGCGTCGACCGCGTGGTCGACGGGACGGCATTCGCGACGCTCGTGAAGCCGGCGCCGCCGGCAGAGCCGCCTCCGCCGATCACCGCGGAGAGCGAGGCGGAGAAGCCGACGCGACGGCCGCGGAAGCAGGCGGAGCGGAGGACGGTCGCGTCGCCCGAAGAAGCGGACGGCGGCGAGCCCGAGGCCGACGCGGCGATGCGGGCGGAGGCCTCCGCGGGTACGGAAGCCGGGGCCGAGAAGCCAAAGCGCAAGACGCGGCGGGGCAGCCGCGGCG
>JALZFG010000089.1 GCA_030861645.1 Actinomycetota bacterium | reverse complement strand
CCGGACGACGCCGGCATCGGCGAGGAGGCGGGCTTCGGGGCGCAGGCAAAAGCGGCGGCGGCGGGGGGCGCTGCGCACGAGCGCCTCGAGGCGGCGGGGTCGGAGACGCCGCCGGTCGCGAGCGGAGGCTCCGGCACCGCGGGTGGACCGGGAGAGGGCGACGACGCGGGGGAGCCGCGAACCGACCCCGAGCTGAAGGACGCGGGTCCGCCGGCGGACGTGGGACGCGAGGCCGAAGACGGCGAGGGCGAGGGGTCGAGCGGCGCAGAAGCGGGCCTCAGCCCGTGGGACGCCGAGGCGTACGCTCCCGATCCCGAAGGCCCGACACGGCCCGACGAGAGCACGCCCACGCGCGAAGGCCCATAGCGGCGTTCGGCGGCTGACACCCGTAACGTCCGCGTTATGTAACGCGTCTGTTACACTCGCCCGCGTGGAGGCGCTCGACGTCCTGGCCGACCCAACGCGACGCCGGATCGTCGAGCTCCTCTCCGAGCGCGAGCGCAACGCGGGCGAGCTCGCGCGCGAGTTCCGAATCAGCCGGCCGGGCGTCTCGCGCCACCTTCGTGTCCTGCGCGAGTCCGGGCTCGTGCGGGCGCGGGAACGCGGGACCGAGCGCGTCTACTCGCTCGATCCGAGGCCGCTCGAGGAGCTCGACGAGTGGCTCGACCGCTGCCGAGGCATGTGGCAGAACCGTCTCGATGCGCTCGAGACCGAGCTGCGGCGGGCGCAACGACAAGGAGGTGCGCCGTGACGATGGGAACGGTACGACGCGACGGCGACCTGCGCGCCGTGCGATTCGAGCGGGTGCTCAGCGCGTCGATCGAGGACGTATGGAGCGCGCTTACGAATCCCGAGCGACTTCGCCGGTGGCTCGCCGAGGCGGTGTTCGAGGAGCGTGTCGGCGGCCGCGTCGAGCTGCGCTTCGACGACGGCACGATCGAGGGGACGGTTCGCGAGCTCGACCGGCCGCGCCTGCTCGAGTACGACTGGATCGAGGGCGGGAAGCGTTCTGTTGTGCGGTTCGAGCTCGAGCGAGCGGGCGACGGGACGCTCCTCGTGCTCGACCATCGCCAGCTCCCCGCGGAGACCGCGGCCGGCTTCGCCGCGGGCTGGCACAGCCACCTCGACGCTCTCGATGCCGCCCTTCATCGAGGTGAGACCGCGGGCGACGAGTGGTGGGACCGCTTCCGGTCGCTGCTCCCGGCGTACGAGAAGGCCGGGGCGGCGCTCGATGCGAGCGGGCCGAGGGGGCGTTGACGGCGGCGGGTGTCGCGGCGAGCTTCGTCTGAGCGCGTCCGAGGTGTGCCGAGCGGAGACCGCGGCGTGCGCGAACCCTCAACCAACCCTCAAGGGGGTCTGACCCCACCGCAGGCTCGAGCGACGGCCGCAGCGCGCCGCTCCTGAGCTCGCTTCTGCGACGATTGCCGCATGCCTCCGCCTTTCCGCATCGGGGTGATGCAGCTGACCATGGAGCCCCTCGGGGAGATGCTCGAGACGGCGAAGGTGATGGACGACGTCGGGATCGACACGATCTGGCTCGCCGAGGCCTACCCGTGGTGGCGCAAGCACGGGATGGAGGCCCGGTCATCGACGGTCGTCTCCGCCCTGATGGCACGCGAGACGGAGCGGCTGACGATCGGCTGGGGGATCATCTCGCCCTTCACCCGCCACCCGGTCCAGGTCGCGATGGACGCTCGTGTCGTCCAGGAGGAGGCGCCGGAGCGCTTCCTGCTCGGCTTCGGGACGTCGAAGATCTTCCTCAACAACATCAAGCGCGGCGGCGACCAGGTCCGCCCGCTGCAGGCGATGCGGGACGCGGTGACCATCGTTCGCAGCGTGCTCGAGGGCGGCGAGCTCGACTACGAGGGCGCCGTCTTCAGCGCGAGCGTGCCCGCGCTCAGAGCCGAGGCCGAGAGCCCGCGCGGCACGCCGCCGGTCTACGTCGCCGCGACGGCGCCGAGGATGCAGCGGCTGTCGGGCGAGATCGGCGACGGCCTGCTCACACCCTCGATTACGACGCCCGCGTTCGTTCGCTACGCGCGCGCGAACATGCTCGCGGGCGCCCGCGACGCCGGGCGCGACGGTGAGGAGCTCGACCTCGGCTGCACCATCATCGCGTCCATCGACGAAACGGACCGCGACCGCGGCCGGGACGGAGCGCGCGAGATCGGAGCGATGTACCTCGCCAACAAGTTCCAGAACATCAAGGGGGCGGCCGACACGCTGCTCGATCTCGCCGGCATCGAGATGGAGCGACTGGCGCCGATCGCGGACGCGATGGAGCGCGGCGGCCGGATGGCGGCGAAGGAACAGGTAGCTGACGACGTGCTCGACCGGTGCAAGCCGATCGCCGGGACGCCGCGCGACTGCATCGAGGCAATCGAGGAGTACCGCGACGCGGGCTGCACGCACATCATGCTCGAGCTCTGGGGGGAGCGACGCCACGAACAGCTGCGGCTCTTCGGCCAGAAGGTACTCCCGCACGTCCGCGCATGACCTACGTCGCGCTCTACGCCTTCCAGATACCGGCGGCGAACGTCGAGCGCTTCCTCGCAATTCAGCGCGAGGCCGCCGAGCTCCAGCGGCGACACGGCGGCGCCGACGACGTGACGTACACGTGCATGGACTCCGGCTCGAAGTACGGCCTGAAAACGCTCGGCGACGTCCTGGGAGCGGAGCGCGACGAGGTCGTCCTCGTCGAGGTCGCAACCTTTCGAGACCGATCCCAGCACGACGAGGTGATCGCGAGGATCGACGCCGACCCGCGGATCGGCGAGCTGTACCGCGAGGTCACCGAGCTCGTGGATCTCTCGCGCTGCGTACGATCCGAGCTCGAGCAGGCGTCCCGATGACGGCGCCGTCAACGGAAGCCATCCCCGCGGCGCTCGACCAGCAGGCGCTGATCGAGCTCGCCGTCGAGCTCGTCTCGATCCCGAGTCCGACCGGCGACGAGCTGGAGATCGCGGAGCGGATGGAGGCGGTGCTTCGCGAGCTCGGCCTCGACGTCGTGCTCCAGGAGGTGGAGGAGGGGCGCGCGAACGTGCTCGGCGTGCTGGCTGGCGAGGGTGGCGGGCCGAGTCTCATGCTCAACGGGCACATGGACACGTCCTACTCGGGCGAAGAGCCGTGGCTGCGAGCGATTCCCGGGTTCCAGCCGCGCGGGTTCGTCCGAGAGGGACGCATCTACGGTCTCGGCATCTCGAACATGAAGGGAGCACTCGCCTCCTACGTCGCGGCGGTGCGGGCGCTTCGGGAGGCCGGCGTTCGCCTGCGGGGCGACCTCCTCGTCGCCGCGGTCGCAGGCGAGATCGAGAAGACGCAGTGGGGCGAGTTCCGGGGTCGGCGGTACCGCGGGTATTCGGCGGGAAGCCGCCATCTCGTCGCGCACGGGGGCGTCGCCGACATGTGCATCGTCGGCGAGCCGACGGAGGGCAAGCTCGTACTCACCCACTACGGCAGCGTCTGGCTGCGTCTGTCCACGTCCGGTCCTTTCGTCCACACCGCCTTCTCGCGCGGGCGGCTCGGGGAGAACTCGATCGTGCGGATGCGCGACATCCTCGATGCCGTGCTCGAGTGGATCCCGACGTGGGAGGAGCGGGCGTCGTACGGAGGGAAGCGCGGGATCGTCAACCTCGGCGCCGTCACCGGCGGCTTCCCCTGGCGCGTGAGCCGGACGCCCCATCGCACCGACCTGTTCCTCGACGTTCGCGTGCCGCCGACGATTGCCATGAGCGAGGCGCGCGGCGCCGTCGCCGAGCTTGCGCGCGAGCTCCGCACGAGGTTTCCCGAGCACGGGGTCGAGTCGGAGGTGTACGTCACCGCCCCCGGCGCGGAGATCCCCGAGGCGCATCCCCTCGTCGCGGCGGTCGCCGAGGCGCACGAGCACGTCTTCGGCGAGAGGCCGGCGCGCGATGTCGTCCACTGGTTCTCCGACGCGTCCGTCCTCACGCGGTACGGGGTGGCGACGATCAACTACGGGACGTCGAGCGGACTGCCCGACGCCGAGATGGGCGAGAATCTCGACATCGGCGCGCTGGTCGACACGGCGAAGGTGTACGCGCTCACCGCGGCGAGGGTCTGCGGAGTCGCGTGACGTCGCTCGACGACTTCCCGCTGGTCCATGAGCGGTCGCGGTTCGGCGGGGCGATGGGCCGCCCGACGGTGACGCTCGTCCGCGAGCGGGGCCGCTGCGTCACCGCCGTCCACCCGGCGGCGTTGCCGCCCGACCCTCGCGTCGAGCAGGTCATCGGCCTGCGCGGGCGGAGGGAGCGTCGCTGAGACTCGTCACGTTCGACGACGGCCGCGTGGGACGCGTCGAGGGCGACGAGGTCGTCGCGCTCGACGTGGGCAGCATGCGCGAGTACTTCGAGCGGGACGAGGTGCCCCGGACGACGGGCGAGACGTCGCCGCTCGCGAACGTGAACCTCAGCGCCCCGATCGTGCCGCGGAAGTTCTTTCACACCGCTGGCAACTTCCGCGAGCACGAACAGGAGTCGAAGCGGGTGGGGTGGTCGCACAAGATCGCCCCGTGGATCGTCTTCTTCCAGAACGTCGATGCGATCATCGGGCCGGACGAACCCGTCGTCTACCCGGAGCACCTGACGGACGAGCTCGACTACGAGCTCGAGCTCGCCGTCGTCATTCGGAAGGCGGGGAAGTGGTTCGGGCCCGATGAGGCCGCCGACTACGTCGGGGGGTACGTGATCTTCAACGACATCACCGCACGCGACATCCAACGCCGAGAGATGGAGTCGGGCGTGTTCTCGTTCTGCAAGGCGATCGACACGTTCTGCCCCCTCGGCCCGTGGATCGTCACGCCCGACGAGATCGCCGACCCTCACGACCTCGCGATGGAGCTGCGGGTCAACGGGGAGGTGCGGCAGACGTCACACTCGAGCCGGATGTCCGTCTCGATCCCGGAGCTCATCGCCCACTACTCGCCGCTCGGATACAGCGCGGGCGACGTTCTCTCGACGGGAACGGTGTCGGGAGTCGCGGCGTTCAGCGAGGATCCGAAGGCGTGGCTGCTCCGGCCCGGCGACGTGATCGAGGCGGAGATCGAAGGCATCGGGGTGCTGCGGAACCCGGTCGTCTCGTGGCGACAAGCGCATGGGGAACCCGCCCCGGCGCGCGTGCGGCGGTGACGGCCCTCCTCGAGCTCGAAGACGAACGCACTCCCCACCCACCGGGGTGGGGTCTCGGGCCGCCCTCCTCCCGCTTCGAGCGTACCCGCACGATGGTCAGCGGTGGCACGCGTGATCGCGACAAATCAGCGACTTTCGCGCGATGAGAGAGCTCCAGGCATCGATCGAGATCAATACGTCCGCGGAACGCGTATGGCAGGTCCTGACCGACTTCGCCGCGTACTCGGACTGGAACCCGTTCATCAGACGGATCAGCGGCTCGCCCGAGCCCGGCGCTCGGCTCGAGGTCCGGCTCGAGCCGCCGGGCGCGCGTGGGATGACGTTTCGTCCCCGCGTCGTCGCGGCGCAACCGAACCGCGAGCTGCGGTGGCTCGGCCAGCTCTTCGTACCGGGCCTCTTCAGCGGCGAGCACCTGTTCCTGATCGAGCCGATCGACGTTACGCGCGTGCGCTTCGTCCAGCGCGAGCGCTTCGCAGGCGTTCTCGTTCCGTTCACGCGCAAGACGCTCGCTGCGACCAGGACGGGCTTCGAGCACATGAACCTCGCCCTGAAGTCGCGGTCGGAGCGGGGCGCCGTCTCGTGACCTGGCCGCGAGACGACGCGAAGCTCGACCGCGTGCGGGCGCTCATGGACGAGGACGACGTCGACGCGCTCGTGGTGCGAGCGCCCGACAACGTGCTCTACCTCTCGAACTACTGGTGCATGAAGGGCTACGACCTCGTGGTGTTCCCCCGCGAGGGCGACCCGACCCTCATCGTCCTCGAGCCCCAGGCGGACGACGCGGAGCGAAACGCCTGGACCGACGACATCCGGCTCTTCTCGGGCTACGAGGAGCGCGACCCCCGCCCGCCGACGGCGCGCTCGCTCGATCTCGCGCTCGCCGTCGTGCGCGAGCGGGGGCTCGACGGGCGAATCGGGCTCGAGCTGTCGCAGGGAACGCAGCCGGCGGACCGGATGGTCGGCGAGCCGACCGTCTTCACGGCCGGCTTCTTCGAGGCGTTCGCAAACCGCGTCGACGCCTCGCCCCTCCTCGCCCGCGCGCGCGCCCTGAAGACCGCGCAGGAGATCGAGCGGATGCGGCTCGCGAACGAGCTCGCCGCGCTCGCTATGGAGCACGTCCGCGAGCGCGTCCGACCGGGAATGAAGGAGAGCGAGGTCGCCGCGCTGTGGGAGGGCTACGTCCACGGCGTCGGCGTCGGCTACAAGGGAAAGGTCGAGATGGCGCGCGGCTTCTCGCTCGTGTGGTCCGGCCCGGGTATCCGAACGTTTCACGCGACGGGCGACCGGCCGGTGCAGGAGCACGAGCCGACGCTTCTCGAGATCTGGGTCTGCGTCGACGGCTACTGGTGCGACCACACGAAGAACGTGTGCCCGGGCGAGCTCACACCGCCGTACGCCGAGCTGCTCGAGCTCCTGCTCGGCGTCTTCGGCGAGGCGGCCGGGTACGCGACCGACGGAGCTTCGCTCCCCGAGCTCGACCGCCTGATTCGCGCGCGCATCGCCGAGGCGGGCTACGAAGGCCAGCCCTCGCACCCGGTCGCCCACGGCGTCGGCGCGCGGGCGCACGAGCCCCCGTATGCCCACCAGGCGGGGGGCGGGACGGTCGGCGAGGCGATGGTGCTGGCGATCGAGCCGGGAATCTACTGGGAGGGGGGAGGAGGGCTGCGGCTCGAGGACAACTTCCTGATCACGAAGGAAGGCAACGAGAAGCTCTGCTCGTTCCCCGATGACTTTCGTCGCCGGTAGCCGGAGCATCCGCTTTGCGTGACGGGATCTGGACCGGTGCGCTGAACGACGCGTTCGCGATCGGCGGCCGCGTCGGCCTCTACGACACGACCTTGCGCGACGGCGAGCAAACGGTCGGCGTCGTGCTCGCGCCCGAGGACAAACTGCGAATCGCGCGCGCGCTCGACGAGGTCGGCGTCGGGCGCATCGAGGCCGGCTTCCCGCGCGTCTCGCGCGAGGACGCAGACGCCGTGGGGCGAGTCGTCCAGGCCGGCTTGCGCGCGG
>JALZFG010000078.1 GCA_030861645.1 Actinomycetota bacterium | reverse complement strand
GCCGTCTCCGCCTCGATCTCCCGCAGCCGCTGCATGTACGGGAGCGGTCCTCCCCGCGAGGCGACGTAGCTGTCGACCGCGGGCCGGAAGTTGCGCAGTCGCCGCGGGAGCGCGTTCCCGCGCAGCGGGCTCCCGTCGAGATCGTCGCCGAGTTTCCGCACCTGCGCCTGCTCGCGCGGGTTGGGGTCGCGCACGCTCCACTCGCCGAGGATCTGCTCGCGCTCCCAACGCTCCACGCTCTCAGTGTGCCCTAGAACGTCGAGACGGCGCGCTCCGTCTCGGCGTCGAAGAGGCGGAGCTTCTCGCGCGGCACGGTGAAGGTCAGCTCCGCGCCGTCGGAGACGCGCTGATCGATCGGCAGCATTGCCAGCAGCGGCGTGTCCTTCCTCACGAGGTGCACGAGCTTCTCGCTTCCGAGGTACTCCGTCACCTCGACGCGCGCGTCGAAGCGAAGGCCGTCGTCGTGCCCGCCGTCGACGCGCACGTGCTCGGGCCGGAAGCCGGCGATCAGCCCCTCGCCGCCCCCGTCGACCAGGGGCGCGGGGACGAGGTTCATCGCGGGCGAGCCGATGAAGCCGGCGACGAAGACGTTCGCCGGGTGCTCGTAGAGCTCCTGCGGGCTTCCGACCTGCTGGAGGACGCCGGCGTTCATCACGGCGATGCGGTCCCCCATCGTCATCGCCTCGACCTGATCGTGGGTGACGTAGATCGTCGTCGTCTGAAGCCGCCGCTGGAGCTTCAGGATCTCCGCCCGCGTCTCCACGCGGAGCTTCGCGTCGAGGTTCGAGAGCGGCTCGTCCATGAGGAATGCCTTCGGCTCGCGCACGATCGCGCGCCCGAGCGCGACACGCTGGCGCTGGCCGCCGGAGAGCTGCCTCGGCTTGCGCTTGAGGAGCGGGGTGAGCTGGAGAATGTCCGCAGCCCGGCGGACGCGCTCGTCGATCTCCCGCTTCGGCACCTTCAGATTCCGCAGGCCGAACGCCAGGTTGTCGTACACCTTCATGTGCGGGTAGAGCGCGTACGACTGGAAGACCATGGCGACGTCGCGCGCCTGCGGCGCCACGTTGTTCACGACGCGGTCCCCGATCAGAATGCGCCCTTCCGTCACGCGTTCAAGCCCCGCGAGCATGCGCAGCGCCGTGCTCTTGCCGCAGCCGGAGGGCCCGACGAGCACCACGAACTCACCGTCGGCGATCTCGAGCGAGAAGTCCTTGACGGCGACGGTCCCGTCGAAGACCTTCCAGACGTCCTCGTAGCTCACACTCGACATCCCTCAGGCCTCCCTCGTCGAGCTCTGCGGTAACACGAAGTGTGCCGCCGCCAGGAACGAGTACGCGATCGTCATCGTCAGGAACGGCAGTACGGCTGCCGCGACGCCGACCACGTTCACGAGGAGGAGCGCGGCACCAAGGCCGACCGTCGCCCCCGGTCTGCGGGCGGCGACCAGGGCGGCGTCGCGGAGGACCCGGCGCAGGGGAAGCTCGCGCTCGACGACGGCGAGCGGCCAGAGCGAGAGCTGGAAGACGCCGAAGAGCCCCGCGAGGTAGAGGACGAGGATGGCGAGCGACCAGCCGAGCACGGTCTCGCCCGCGTAGAACACGACGGCGATCGCCGTCATGACGAGGAACGCGGCCCCGAGCGACCCGAGGGCGAGCCCGCGGCGCCAGTGCAGCCGGAGCCCGCGCGCGAAGTCCGCGAGCTCGAGGTCGTCGGTCTCGATCAGCGTCACGGCGCAGTGCATGAGCGCGATCGCGGGCGGTCCGAGGGCGACCGCGAGCAGCACCAGTGCGAGCGTGGGCGGCAGGAACTGCGTCGCGATCAGCACCGCGAGCGCGGCCACCGAGAGCGCGCTATTCAGCACGACGAGCCGCCACGAGTGGTCGTAGAAGTGGCGCAGCGCCTTCCGAAGCGCTCGGCCCACGCTCGGCGGGTGAGCGCGGTTCGATGCCGCTTCACTCGTCGAGACCGAACCCGCGCGGGCGCCGAGGTCGAGGCCGAGGGGTCTCATCCCTTGACGCCCGCGGTCGTAATGCCGGCGATGAAGTAGCGCTGGAAGAAGACGTACACGAGCACGACGGGCAGGATCGCGAGCGTGGCCCCCGCCATGAGCGCCGGCCAATTGGCCCCGAACTCGCGGACGAAATTCGCGAGGCCGAGCTGGACCGTGTACTTCTCGGGGTCAACGAGGCCGAGCACGATCAGCGCCCAGAAGAAGTCGTTCCAGATGCCCTGGAACGTGAGGATCGCGACCGCCGCGAGGGCCGGCGTGGCGAGCGGGAGCATCACCCTCCAGTACGTCTTGAAGTAGCCGGCGGCATCGAGCCTCGCCGCCTCCTCGTAGTCCTTCGGGATGGTCAGGAAGTACTGCCGCATGAGGAAGAGGTTCGCCGCGGTGACGAGGTAGATCAGGATGTAGCCCCTGAACGTTCCCGTGAGGTTCCAGCCGGTGACGGGAAAGTCGCTGAGCATCAGGTAGACGGGGACGAGCCGGAGCTGGTCCGGGATCATCAGGGTCGCAAGAACCAGCATGAAGAGGACCTCGCGCCCGGGGAAGCGGAGACGCGCGAACGCGTAGCCGCCGAGCGACACGAGAAAGACCTCGATGACGGTGATCGTCCCGGCGAGGAAGAAGCTGTTGCGGAAGAATTTCAGGAAGGGGAGGTCCTCGCTCGTGAAGATCTCGCGGTAGGAGGCGAGCGTCGGGTGGTCGGGGACGAGGTCGAACCCCTGCACGCTCTCGGGCAGCGTCTTGAAGGACGTCGAGACGGTCCAGAGGAAGGGGACGAAGTACAGGAACGCGAGCCCGACCAGCACGCCGTAGGCGACGACGGTCCGCGTCCGCTCGACGCGCGTCCGCCCGGGAATCGCGCCCGGGGCCGGGCGTGCAACCTGAACCTCCTCCTCGAGCGCGAGCTGCTCCGCGGCCGCAAGGTGCGGAGGAGCGACTTCGTCCGTCGGTCGCTGCGCCATCAGTAGCCGATCTCGGCCTTCCCGAACGCGAGCCGCTGGACCAGCGTGAGCGTGAAGATGATCAGGAACAGGACGACACCGATCGTCGCGCCGTAGCCGTAGTTGAACTCGCTGATCGTCACCCGGTAGAGGTAGAGGACGCCGGTCAGCGTCGAGCCGGCGGGCCCGCCCGTCCCGCCGGAGACGATGAACGCCTGGTCGAAGACCTTGAGGGCACCGATCACCGAGACGACCGCGACGAAGAAGTGCGCGGGCTTCAACAGCGGGAACGTGACGCGCCAGAACGTGCGCCAGGTTCCCGCGCCATCGATCGCGGCGGCCTCGTAGACGTCGGTCGGAATCGCCTGCAACGACGCCAGGTAGAAGAGCATCATCGTCCCCGACGTCGTCCAGGCATTCAGGCCGACGATCGACTCGAGCGCCGTGCTCGGGTCGCCGAACCAGGGCTGGTTGTAGTCGTGACCGATCACCTTGCCGATCGCGGCGTTCAGCAGGCCGTTCGCGTTCAGGAGGTAGATCGCGATCGCGGTGATCGCCGCGGACGAGGTCAGCGCGGGGAAGTAGAACGCCGAGCGGAAGAAGGTGCGCCCGCGGATCTTCTGGTTCACGACGACGGCCATCGTGAGACCGAGCGCCATCTGGATGGGCACCACGAGCGCGGTGTAGTAGAAGG
>JALZFG010000028.1 GCA_030861645.1 Actinomycetota bacterium | reverse complement strand
GGCTTCCCGGGCGCGTGCCGGATCCACCGCGCGGAGATCATGCGCCTCCGCGGCGACTGGCTCGAGGCGGAGAAGCAGGCGCTCGCCGCGTGCGAGGAGCTTCACGACTTCGAGCGCTTCATCACCGCGGGCGGGTACTACGAGATTGGCGAGATCCGCCGGCGCCGCGGCGACTTCGCCGAAGCCGAGGAGGCGTACCGCACCGCGAACGAGCTCGGCCGCGCCCCACAACCGGGTCTCGCGCTGCTTCGCCTGGCCGAAGGCAAGGTGGACGCGGCCGTCGCGGGCATCACGCGTGCCCTCGCGGAGGCCCACGAGCCCTTGACGCGCATGCGGCATCTGCCCGCGCAGGTCGAGATCGCGATCGCGGCCGCCGACCTGAAAACGGCCCGCGCGGCGGCCGACGAGCTCGAGCGCATCGTCGACTCGTACAAGATCGGGGGCGGACGGGCTCCCGCGTTCGACGCGACCGTCCATTTCGCCTCCGGTCAGATCAAGCTCGCCGAGGGCGATACGGAAGGAGCAGGCGGCTACTTGCGGCGGGCGAAGAGCGGATGGCAGCAGGTCGGCGCGCCGTACGAGACCGCCCAGGCCAGGATGTTGCTTGGCATCGCCTTCCGGCGCGAGGGCGACGAGCACGCGGCGACGGCGGAGCTCGAGGCGGCGCTGGCGACGTTCGAGCGCTTGGGAGCCAAGCTCGACGAGGAGCGCGCGAAGGAGCTCCTCGGCAGGCTGCAGGCACGCCGTACGTTCGTCTTCACGGATATCGTCGATTCGACGAAGCTCATCGAGACGCTCGGCAACGAGAAGTGGAAGAGGCTGCTTGCCCGGCACGACGAGCTGCTTCGCGAGCGGATCGTCGAGAGCGGCGGCGAGGTGATCAAGCAGACGGGTGACGGGTTCTTCGCCGCATTCGACAACCCGAAGGCGGCGCTCGAGGCCGCTGTCAAGATCCAGCGAGCCCTCGGCGCCGAGATCGTCGCGCCGGACGTCAGGATCGGCGCGCATACGGGAGGGGCGTTCCACACCGACGCCGACTCGACGGATTACGGTGGTGAAGGCGTCCACGTGGCCGCGCGCATCGGCGCGGCCGCGGGCCCGTGCGAGATCCTCGTCAGTCGCGAGACCGTGCACGAGATCGGGACGGCGTTCCGGTTCTCGGAGCCGCGCGACGAGGCGCTGAAGGGGTTCGAGGAGCCGATCGAGGTCGTCTCCGTCGACTGGCGCTAGGGGCCCCAGATCGCACGACGAGTGTGGTAGGTGTCCCGACGTGGCCGCGCAGGAGGCGAAGATCGAGCAGACTGACGAGGGCGCCGTCGTCGCGTCGCCCGGCTGGTTCGTCCTCAACGTCGCGGACGCCGCCTGGATGCGCAGCGAGCGCGGCGGTGAGTGGTCGAACCTCGAGTCCGAAGGGGCCGAGTTCGAGCAGTACGGGATCGGGATTCACGTCCTCCGGCCGGGCGAGCCGAACGGCCTCTACCACTCCGAGAGCATGCAGGAGGACTTCCTCGTGCTCTCGGGCGAGTGCCTGCTCCTGGTCGAGGGGGAGGAGCGGCGACTCAAGGCCTGGGACTTCGTCCACTGCCCGCCGGGGACGCACCACATCTTCGTCGGTGCCGGGGAGGGCCCGTGCGCGATCCTGATGGTCGGCGCCCGCGGTGCGGGCAAGCGGCTGCACTACCCGCCGAGCGAGCTCGCCGCTCGCCATGGAGCCGCGGCGCCGAAAGAGACCGACTCGCCGCGCGAGGCCTACCGCGAGTGGCCGCGCGAGTTCACGCGCGTGCGCGCGACCTGGCCGCTCTGAGCATCTGAGCGCCGGCAGCGCTCGCCGCCGAGCTTGCGACGGTCTCTCCGGGGGAGGCTAGAGTCAAACGGTGGCCGAGATCTCGGCGCAGGAGCTCGCCGAGCTCGTTCCGTGCCCCCTCGAGCACGTGCGTCGGCTGGAGGACCTCGGCATCCTCGAACCGCGCGCAGAGGACGGGTTCTTCTCGTCGTCCGACGTTCACGTCGTTCGCCTCATGGCCGCGTTCGAAGAGGCGGGAATCTCGCTGGACGACGTCGCTCGAGGCGTGGCCGGAGGCGAGCTCTCGTTTCCCTTGGGGCTCTTCCTCCCCGAGCCCGTGGGGATGTCCGCGACCTACGAGGAGCTCGCTGCCGGGCTAGGCCGCTCGCCCGAGCTCGTGCGGCGTCTGAGCAGCGAATTTGGCTTGCCGCCACCCGGTGACGATCGCATCCGGGCGGAGGACGCCGCGATGCTCTCGCTCCTGCTGACCAAGCTCGATCTGGCCGACGACGACGAGCTCTCGCGCTTTGCCCGGCTCTACGGCGGCACGATCCAGCGACTCGTCGGGGCGGGGCTCCAGTTCTTCGACCGCGCCGTTCGGCAGCGTGTCGCGGGCTTCGAGCTCTCGGACGCGGAGAAGGACACACTCGTCTACGAGAGAGCCGCCGGATTCACGGAACTCGTCGCCCGCATCGTCCCCTGGCTCCAGCGCCGGCACCGCGAGCACGCGGTGCTCGAGTACCTGGTCGCCGTGACCGAGGGCTTCATGGAGGAGCGAGGAATTACGCCGCGGCAACCGCGACAGCCGCCCGCGATCGCCTTTCTCGACGTCGCGGGCTACACGACCCTCGCCGAAGAGCGGGGGGATGAAGCCGCGGCCGAGCTTGCCGCGGAGCTCGCGAGCGTGGTGCAAGGGGCTGCGCGAGCGCACGGCGGCCGGCCGGTGAAATGGCTCGGCGACGGGGTCATGTTTCACTTCTCCGATCCGGGGAGGGCGATCCTGAGCGGCCTCGAGCTGGTGGAGCAGACCGAGAGGGCGATCTCCGTGCCGGCGCGGATCGGGATCAACGCCGGAGCCGTCATCGCGCAGGACGGCGACTACTTCGGAAGAACGGTGAACGTCGCCGCCAGGATCGCCGACTACGCCCGGCCGCACGAAGTGCTGGTAAGCGAGGAGGCGAAGCGGAGCGCGAGCGCTGCGGCTGTCGAGTTCGAGCTCATCGGCGACGTCCCGCTCAAGGGCATCTCGCGCTCCGTCCGGCTCTACAAGGCGACGCGTCCCGTGGAATCGAGCGCGACGCCCAGCTGAGCGGGCCGGCTCGCGCGCTTCGGCCAGCGATCGCCCAGCTGGGCGGCGTCTTGGGAGTCGGAAGCACCGTCCCTGCTCACCGAACCTTCGCCCGGCGGCGCCGTTCTGCGATTGGTCGAGTCGGCGTCGGCAGCCGGGGCGGTGCGATCGAGGGCACCGGCGCGACCGTCTCGCTCGGCGCCGCCTCCGGGCCGAACCGCGGCAGCCACTCGAGCCACCCGGGCAGGTACCAGTTCCATTCGCCCAGAAGCTTCATGGTCGCGGGAAGCAGGACGGCCCGGACGATGGTGGCGTCGATCAAGACGGCGACCGCGAGGCCGAAGCCCACCTGCTTCACGTCCAGCGAGCGCAGCCCGACGAAGATCGCGAACACCGCGACCATGACCACGGCCGCCGCGGTCACCGTCCCGGCCGTCGTCCGGATCCCGCGCTCCACCGCTTCCTCCGTCTTGATCCCGCGATCGACGAGCTCCTTGATGCGACTGACGATGAAGACGTGGTAGTCCATCGAGAGCCCGAAGAGGACGACGAACATGAACAGCGGCAGCCACGAGGTGACGGCCGAGTTCGACTCGAATCCGAGGACGTCCTCCAGGTTCCCCCACTGGAAGACCATGATCAGGATCCCGTAGGCCGCTCCCACCGAGAGCAGGTTGAGGAGTATTGCCTTCAGCGGCACGACGATCGAGCGGAAGGTCAGGAGCAGGAGGACGAACGCCAGGCCGAGCACGAAGGCGAAGACGAGCGGCGCTCGCTGCTTCATCAGCTCGTTGAAGTCGTGCGTGCCGGCGGTCTGGCCGGCGACGGCGACATCCGTCCCCGGCAGCGTCGCCGCCACCGGCGGAATGACGTCGTTCCGAAGCGCGTTCAGGGCCTTGACGGAGGTCTCGTCGTCGCCGCTTCCGGCGATCGAGAACTCGATGCGAGCGACGGTGTCGTCGCGGCTCACGTGCACGTGGAAGGGCTGGTAGAGAAGACCGGTCGCGAGCGCGCGACGCTTGAACCGCTCGTAGGCCCTCTGGTACGGCGGCGTCGTCACGTCGTCGGCTCGGACGATGACCTCAACCGGCATCTGGGAGCCCGGGAACGCCCTCTGGATGCGATCGAACGTCTCCACCATCGGCAGGCTCTTCGGGAGGTCCGTGAAGCTCGGCAGCTTCGTGTGCATGCCGAGCACCGGAAGGGCGGCGGCGATGAGCACCGCGCCGCTCGCGACTGCCGAGACAAGCGGATGGCGCAGAACGGGGGCGAGGATCGCCCCCCACGCCCGTGACTCGCCCGCTTGGCGACGGAAGCGGCCGATCAGCGGCACCTTTCCCTTCTCCACGCGGTCGCCCAGCTTGTGCAGGAGCGAAGGCAGCACGGTCAGCGAGCCCACCATCGCCGCGAAGATCACGATCATCGTCCCGATCCCGATCGAGGTGAAGATGGCGTTGCCGGCAAGGAGCATCCCCGCCATGGCGATCAGCACCGTCGCGCCCGAGACCAGGACCGCCTGCCCCGAAGTCGCCGCGGCTCCAAGCAGGGCGGCGTGCGGCTTCCGCCCGCTCGCCCGCTCCTCGCGCTCCCGCCGGAGATAGAAGAGCGAGTAGTCGACGCCGACCGCCATCCCCATCAGCAGGATGACGCTCTTGGTCGCATCGGCGGTGGGGATCACGTGGCTGACGAGCTGGCTGAGGCCGACCGACGCCAGCACGGCGGAGAACGCGAGCAGCACCGGGAGCCCGGCGGCGACCAGGGCGCCGAACGCGAGCAGGAGGATGACGAGCGTGATCGGGACGGACAGCGTCTCGGCGCGCCGGAAGTCCTCCTCCATCGCCTTCCCGAGGACGCGCTGCGAGCTCGCCATGCCGAACTCCTCGATCACGAAGTCGGGGCGCGACGCCTGGATGTCCGCGATCTCGTCGAGCATCGGCTGCACCTTGCCCTCGGCCTTGTCCGCGTCGCCCGCGATCTCGAACTGGACGAGTGCCGAGTGACGATCCTTCGAGACCTGGCTCGCCGGCCGCTCGAGCGGGTTCTGGATATCCGCGACGTTCTTCTGCAGCGCCATGAACTGCACGACGGTTGCGATCGCCGACTGGAAGCTCGGATCGTCGACCGTCTGGGTCTTGCTCTGGATGAGCACGCTCTCGGTCGCCGGATCCTGGAAGCCGGCGTGCTCGAGCATGCGCAGCGCCCGGGCCGTCTCGCCGGACGCCATGTCGGAATCGGACAGCTCGCGGGCACCGACCGCAAAGCCGAGCACGATCGCGGCGAGCGCGAACACGAGCCAGCCGAACGTCGCTCGCTTCCAGTGCCCCGCACTCCAAGCGCCGGCGCGTCCGGCGATATTCGTCTTCCCTGCACCGTTTCGCGCCCGCTCGTTCATCGCCTCTCCTCCCTCGCCCGGGCGCGAGCGCCCGTACGAGCGGTGGGCGCGCGATCGATTCCGGTCGCGATCGCCGCCACGCGGCGATGCTTTCGACGGCGTGCGCGTGCGGGACGCCGCTCCGGATCGACTCGCTGCTCGTACCGTTCCCGACCTGTCCGCTGCGGCGATGGCCGAGGTTCTCCGGGTAGGCGGCGGACGACGAGCCAACCGTCCATGAGCTCCCGAAGCTCGGTCGTGACGACGTCGCGCTCGGCGGCGACCTTCTGTCTCCGGACGGCCGCCTCGCTCGTCGTCATCGCACCCGCCCGGCTCGCCGCCTCGAGCGCGCCGAGCGCCGCCTGCCAACTCGCAGCCCAGAGCTCGAAGAGCGCGGACGCATCGACGGCGCCGCGCCCCGGAACGCGTTTCGCCTCGACCGCCGAACTCGTGCGGCCACCTCGTCGCGCCCGTCGCTCCGTGACGAGCGCCTCGACAGGGGCCTGCTTCTCGACGCCAATCACTCTCATCACCCGATCGCAGCATCGACGAGCGCGTTCGGGGGCGCGTCAGCGGTCTCGCCGATTCTCTCTCGGTACTTTCCCCCGAGCGACGACTCGGCCGGCCCTGCGACCGCGGCCGAGTGGCGGCGCTGGGGGGCCTCCTCGCGCGCGGCGCTAGCGCGGAGCGAGGACGAGCGGCCTGCGCGGCCTTTGGTCGAAGTCGAAGTCCTTCACGAGGTTTCCGAGCTCGGGCGCGAGCTCACGGACAGCGGGACGGGGGTCCGGGCGGCCGTCGGTGCGCGGGTCGAGGCGGGAGCCCCCGAGAAAGTCGTCCTCGATGAACTTGACGTAGGCGTCGAAGCTCAGCGTCTGGTGGTCGACGAAGCCCCGCTTCGCGTACGGGCTGATGACGAGTCCCGGGACGCGCAGCCCGTACCCGTTCGCGTCGACGCGCGGCGGGACGACGTGGTCGTAGAAGCCGCCCCAGTCGTCCCACGCGAGGAAGATCGCGGTGCTCCTCCACTCCGGCCCGCGCATCGCTGCGTTCACGAGCCGCGTGACGTACCGCTCGCCCGCGCTGACGCGGCCCGGCGGATGCTCGCTGACGGCGCCGTTCGGGATGATCCAGGACACCGCCGGGAGGTTGCCCCGTCTCGCCGCGACGTAGTAGTTCCTGAGCGAGACGACGTTCTTCACCTCGCCGTCATGCTTCACCGTGTCGAAGTACGGAAGCGGGTTCCAGATACCGGGCGTCTCCGGCGCCTGCCTGACCGGCTTGCAGAACGCGGCGTCGTCCTCGCAGTCGGGCTCCGTTCCCTTGAACAGGTAGTAGCGCCAGCTCACGTGCCGTTTGTGGAGGAGGTACGTGAGATCCGTCCACGCGTAGTCGGGTCTCTTCCGCCGGGGGTAGCGGGAGTCCGGCGGCCGGGCGGGGTCTTGGAGCGCGTTCGTGCAGCTGCCCGGATCCGAGCTCGTGCAGCGCGCAGACCACTCCGAGACGAGAAACAGGTGCGCCGGCAGGCTCCACGAGGCGTTGGGCTCGAACATGTGATCCTGGAGGACGTAGTGCCTCGCGTATGCCCAGTAGTTCGGGATCTCGCGCTCGTCGTGGTAGCCCATGACGTCGGGCGGCCGGCGAGGCGTGCAGAGCGGGTTCTCCCAGTCTCGGCAGGCTCGACGTCCGCGTTCCAACTGCGCGACGAACCCGTCCATTCTGCCCCCGTCCACGTCGCGTGCGGCATTTCCCGCGCCGTGCGGGCCCCCGCTGTTCCGGTCGCGCGGATCGTGGAACGGCCTGACGCAGCGGTGGCGGGCGGGGTCGGGGACGCAGACGGCGGGAACCCCGTGGCGCATCGGAATTCCGTCAGCGCCGGGGTACGTGCCGAAGTAGGAGTCGAACGACCGGTTCTCCTGCATGATCACGATCACGTGCTTGATCTTGTGGATGCCCGGGGGAATCGGCTCGACCCGCCGGGCGAGCGGGCCGCGCCGAGTCCGTTTCAGCGATGACAGCGGTCGTCGTCCGTTCGCCGAGGGGAGCGCGAGGGTGGCGAAGGCGAGTGCCGCACCCAGGAGCAGGGCCAGCGGGAGAACCTTCGAGCGCCGCATGTTCGATCGTTCCCCTTCTGCGCGAGTCGTCCTGCCAGCGGCAAGAGCGACGGAACCGACAGACGTAGGAAGTAGTAGCAGCGAGCGACGACCGCGCCGCCTCCTCTCGTTCGCCCGCCCGCTCGCGGCGGACGGCAACGCCGGGGGACAGACCCCCTTGAGGGTTGGTTGAGGGTTGGGGTCAGCGCCCCTCGAGGGGGTCGTCGACCGGCGATGGAGTCAACGCGCTCGGCGCGCCCACGTTTCCACGGAGCGCGTCATCAACCATCCCCGAACGATCGTCTGCTCGAGTTGCTCCGGATTCCGCGCAACTGCGCTGCGTGTCTCGTTTCGCCCGCGCCGCCCAGCCGAGCGCCGGACGGTGGCGCCTTTCGGTCTACGTCGTGAGCTCCGGAATCGGGATCGGCGCGATCACGGTCGTGTACTTCAGCGACAAGCGTTTGCCTCGCGGCCGTGATGATCTCGACGTTCGAACGCCGAACCTGGGGTCTCGCACGCCGCGACCAGTCGCCTGCCCCATCGAGTGGCAAGTACGCACCGGAGACGGCAAGCGGTACCTTCTTCCCGTCCGTGGTGGTCTTCATGGTCTGCATGAAAGACCGAAGCTCGCGCGGCGCCGCCGGATAGAGGATCTCCACCAGAGATGTCCGTGCCCTCGAGTGGCGGGAGTTCCAGCGTGCCTTCCTGGACTCCCGTCGACGTAACTCTCGTCCCAGAGGTTCGGATCTCGTAGTTGAACGTGTAGCCGCCGTAGCGACCGTAATCGAAAGTGCGGCTAAGCCAGTAGTTGCCGCCCGACAGCGTCAACAAATTCCTAGCGCCGTTCTCTTCGAGCGCGAAGATCGGACTCATGCCCGAACTCGTCGAGTCGATCAGGGTCAAGATCGAAAAGCCGTCCGGAAGATCGGACAGCTCCACGTCATCTCGATCGCGCCATCGGGGACGGACGCTCTTCCCTCTGCGGACATCGTAAAGGGGTCGCCGTTGACGAAGCTCGTGCCAGTCGCCGCGACCTGAGCGTTGGTTGTCTTCTTGTCCATCTCACAACCCCCGCGCAGCTGTGTTTGCAGCGACTGTATTGAAAAGGCGGCAGACGCGGCGATCGTGGTCGCAACTCCGCGTTTGGAAAGGTCGAACTCTGATGAGAGAGACGACTCCAGGCGCTCCAGGTCCTACCTACGAGGCGAGCCCGCGAGCCCCGGAAGCGCGAGGAGCAGGATGCCGAAAGCCTTCGAGCTCTTCGACCATCGACGGCACGAATCGGCGAGAACGAGAAGCTCGTCCGCCTCCTGCCGTGCACGTCGCCGAGGCCGGACGTGCGATGATCTTGCGCGGCTGGAGACGAGAAACCGTGGAGGGAGCGAGATGACGGTTGCGAGCGAGGAGGTCCTCGGCAGCTTCTACGGGCACGACGAGTTTCCAATCGAGTGGGAGGACGGCGAGCGTGAGCTCTTCTGGATCTTCGACGACCTCCACATCCCGAACCCGGTCACGCCGATGTTCTTCGACATCGGCGGCTGGTGGCTCACCTGCGACCACATGTTTCGGCGCTTCGGCACGCCGTTCGCGTGCGACTGGATCGCCAAGAAGATCAACGGCTACGTCTACACGGCAGCGATTCCGGCCGATCCCGCCCTCCATTCCGAGGCGACCGAGTACAACGCCCGCTACGTCGCCCGCGTGCCTCGCGACTCGTGGTACTCGGAGAAGATCGGCGCCTACCTCAACTCGGTCCTCCCGCACTACGCGGCGAACTTCCTTGACTGGTGGCGTGAGCGGCTTCGGCCGCAGATCGAGCACAACTTCGCCTACCTCGACCGCTACGACAGGGACGACGCGACCCTCGTCGAGCTGGCCGTCCTGCTGGAGGACGCCATCGACGTCCATGACCGTCACTGGAAGATCCACTGGATGCTCAACTTCGCGCAGTTCTCCTCCACGCTCGCGCTCAACGCGACGATCGAGGAGGTCAAGGGCGAGCTCGACCCGAACCTCGTCGGCCGGCTCCAGAGCTCCGTCGCCGATCGCAACTGGGACTCGATCGAGGCGCTTTGGCGGATGAAGGAGGAGATCAAGGAGGACGAGGAGCTCGACGGCGCGTTTCGCACTGGAGAGACGGCCGTCGATGTCTTGCAGACGCTCGCAAGATCCGAGCGCGGCCGCCGCTTCCTTGCGGACCGCCTCGATCCCTACCGGCAGGAGTTCGGCTACCGCGCGATCTGGTCGCACGAGTTCGCGTTTCCGACCTGGAACGAGAATCCGGCCCCGATCATCGAGGCTGTCCGCGGCTACCTCGAGACCGACTACAACTATCCGAGCACCCTCTCCGCCGTCAAGGAGGATCTCGATCGCGCGATCGAGGAGCTGTTTGAGGGCGTCGCCGAAGGCGAGGGACGGAGGAAACTCGAGAACGCGCTCCAGCTCTCGCTGAGAATGAACCCGCTCACGCCCGATCACCACTTCTTCATCGACCAGGGTACGAACGCACGCGTCCGCATCGTCCTCGTCGCGATCGGTCGGAAGCTCGCGGAGACGGGACTGCTGGACGACCCAGAGGACGTGCTCTACCTGCGGTACAACGAGCTCCGCGCGTTCATCGGCGATCCCGGCGCCGTCGATCCGCGTCGGCTCGTCTCCGACCGGCGCGACGAGCGCGAGCGTGCCTACTCGATCCGGCCCCCCGAATGGGTCGGGACGGCGACGCAAGCCGCGCTCGACTTCCCCTACTACACCCTTTGG
>JALZFG010000023.1 GCA_030861645.1 Actinomycetota bacterium | reverse complement strand
GGCGCGCAGACGCCGAAGCGAAGACGCGCATCACCCGCGCCGGCGCCGTCGGCGGGACGCGGCGGAGCGCGGCGACCCGGGCGGTGAGCTCGGCGAGCTGTCGGACGGTGACGTAGACGTCGCCGAGCAGGTACCGCTCCCCGCTCTGGCCTCGCTCAGCGGCGCTCAGATGGGCGTCTGCCACCGAGTCGACGTAAGCGAGGGACATGCCTCCGGGAGGAAGCAGCGGCGCTCTGCCCGAGATCAGCTTGACGAAGAAGTCTGCCGTACCAGTCGCTGATGGGCCCGGGCCGTACACGGCCGCCGGGTTGACGAAGACGACATCGAGGCCGCGCTCCCGCGCACGATCGGCCTCTCGCTCGGCCTCCTGCTTCGATCGCTCGTAAGCGGTCGGCTTCGGGGCCACGTCGACCTGGGTCTCGCGAAGCGTCCCCTCCGCGTCCTTCCGAAACACGTCCATACTCGAGGTGTAGACGACCCGCTCGACGCCCGCGTCCACGGCCGCCTGCAGGACGTTGGCCGTCCCCTGGCGGTTGACCCGATCGAAGACGGTCTCGTCACGCGCCCACTGCTCGGGCAGGCCGGCAGCGTGGAATGCGAGCCGGACTCCGCTGAGGGCGGGCGCGAGGGAAGCGGGCTCGTTCACGTCGCCCCGGACGAGCTGAGCCGGCGCCGGCAAGACCTGCCTGGCGCGATCGGGATCGCGCACGAGAGCGCGACTCGGCTCCCCTCGCTCGACGAGCAGACGGACGATCGCATTGCCGATCAATCCGGTCGCTCCGGTCACGAGGATCATGTCGCGGCTCTCTCATTGTGCAGGTCGTGGCTCGATGGGCTGGCGAGCTCCCCGCGCGCGGGAAGGGCGTGTCCCGCCGTATTCGGAACGGTGTCGTAGTCTCTCGCCATCGAAAGGCACGTCGTTCTGCTGCGCGGCGTCAACCTCGGGCCTCGAAACCGGATCCCGATGCCGGAGCTTCGCGCGTTGCTCACGAGCGCGGGGTTCGACGACGTGCGGACCTACCTCCAGAGCGGCAACGTCGTGCTCACGAGCAACGCGTCGCCCGAGGAGGTGGCGCGCGAGTGCGAGCGGCAGATCGTCGGCCGTTTCGAGCTCGACATCGCCGTCGTGGTGCGCACGCGCGGTGAGCTCGCGGAGGTCGTGGGGCGCAATCCGCTCGCGGACGTCGCGGTAAACCCGAAGCGCTATCAGGTGAGCTTCCTGGCGGCGACGCCCGATCCGGAGGCCGTGCGCAAGCTCGCGGCCGTGGCCGACGCGCCTGAGCAGTTCGTCGTCATC
The DNA here is from genome assembly GCA_030861645.1 of Actinomycetota bacterium. GTDB lineage: Bacteria > Actinomycetota > Thermoleophilia > Gaiellales > Gaiellaceae > JALZFG01. The sequence continues at coordinate 969 of JALZFG010000023.1, read as the reverse complement.
GACCGCGAGATCTACGCCTGGCACCCCGACGGCATAGGCCGATCGCGACTGTGGGCGCTGCTCGCCGGGCGCGGGCTGGGCGTCACCGCGACCGCGCGGAACTGGAGCACCGTGACGAATCTGCTCGCGCTCGCGGACGAATGATCCCCCGCAGTCGCACGCTGCTTGCGCGGGCGTCCCGGGCTCGAGCGGACGCGCGACGAGACGTGCCGCGCGCAGCCTGCCGTGCTGCGGCGCTCGCCTCGGGCGCGTGAAGGTCGACCGCGTCACGCGCATGCCGCCTCTCGAGGCCGACGCCGAGGCCGGTGGGAGATGGTCGCTCACCTACCGCTTCGACTCGAACTCCACGGCCCACCCGCACCCGCTCGCGCTGGGCAGTTCCTCGAGGCGCGCAACGGCACATCGTGATTCGCGCGACGCCGCGCGGACCGCCGCCGACCCTACACGGTCGGCGCAGCACTCCTCCTCGCTGTCGTCGAGCTTGGCAGCGAGCGCGTCGATCACAGAGCGCTGGCGGCGGAGCTCGCCTGCACCAGCGGCGGGATCCGCGCTGCCGCGACCGTAGTTGCGGCAGCTTGCTCGCGCTCGCCGTGCCTCGCTGTACGCGAGGATCTCTCTCCGTGCGGTACATGGTCGTCGAGACGTTCAAGCACGGTGCCGCGCCGGTGTACGAGCGCGGGCGCGAGCGAGGACGGATGCTGCCACCGGGCCTCGAGTACGTCGAGAGCTGGGTTGACGAGACGCTCGGCCGTTGCTTTCAGCTGCTGGAGACCGACGACCGGACCCTCATCGACCAGTGGACGCAGGCATGGGACGACCTCGTCGAGTTCGAGGTCATCCCGGTGATCAGCTCGGCCGACGCGGCGGCGCGTGTCGCGCGCAGCGATTAGCCGCAACGCCGGGCCGGGAACGTCACGAGGAAGCGGGGCTGCAGCCGGCGACCAGGTCGTCGTGGAAGCGGTCGAGGAC
>JALZFG010000022.1 GCA_030861645.1 Actinomycetota bacterium | reverse complement strand
GGCGCGCAGACGCCGCCACGCCCAGAGGACCTCGCGCGAGGGGCGCGCATCCGCGAGCCGCCGCAAGAGCGTCGCGTCGAGCAGCTCGAAGCGAGCGTCCCAGCCGCACGCCTCCGCGAGCCGCTCGACGAGGAACGGCTCGTCGAGCACCTCGTCGAGCGCGACCGTGCGGTGCGCGAGCTCGTGCAGCGGGAGCGCGACCAGCGCGCGCGCCGCTAAGGGGTCGAGGTTGACCTGCATCCCGAGCGACCTCCCGCAGTGCTCGGCCGTCACCTGCGCCTCATGGAGACCGGCCAGGAAGGACGTGTGTGGCACACCGTCAATCAGCCAGTGCTCCTCGAAGCTCAGGATCACGACGACGGCGACGCTTGGCCCCTCGCGGCGACGCATCGGCGTCCCCGTCCGCTCGCGGAAGCCGTAGTGGCTCGCCACCCGGCCGGCGAGCGCACGCGCCGGCGTGCGGTGGATCAGCATCGGCGGCTGAGCCTGCGTCATCGCCCCAAGCTCGCAGCTCTCCGAGCTAGACGTTCGATCGGAAAACCCGATCAAACGTCTCCGGCAGCATCGCCGCAGCGGCCGAACGGCCGCTGACGTCCGCAGGCAGGCGGTCGAACGCTTGCGTGACGAACAAGGCGTGCCTCTCTCGCATCGTCCTTTCAGTCTCATCATCGAGGCCCCATTCGCCGATTCGAGGGACGAGCCGCAAGTCGGCCCAAAGATCCCAATACGGCAGGTGGGCGAAATCGACTGACGGGATCGCGGCGCGGTACTCGTCGGTAAAAGCATCCATCGCTTCGACGCCGGACGCGAAGAGGATCTCGAGCCTCGCGTTCGCGACATCTGCGAGCGGGTCGCCGAACGCCGCGTCGTCCCAATCGATTACGGCAACAAGGCGGCCGTCCTTCCACAACGTGTTCCCCGGCCAGAAGTCACCGTGAAGCAGTACCGACCGGTTCCGCTGCACCAACCGTGACGCCAACCTCAACGCCTCGCGAATGTGCCGCTCATACCGCGGCTCCACCGCCGCGGAACGGCTGGCAGCAGCCATGTCGTCGTATGGCGCATTTCGATGCGGCAGGAACGTGAGATCGAACTTCGACGAATCGGTGCCGTGAATAGCCGCCAATGTCGACGCGAGCTGGCGAAGACGATCAGCGAGGTTTGTGCGTGGCGAGCCTGGTCGCCCGTCGATGAACTCGGTGACGATCACCGGAGTCGATAGCACCTCGCAGGATTCGTCGAGGTGGAAAGGCGCCGGTGCCGGCAACCCCAAGGACCGGACGACCTGCAGGAGTCGGAACTCGGCGGCGACGGCGCGGTGCTGGCGAGCGACGAGCATTGTGGTCTCGCCGTCAGCGAGCTTCACGCGCAGTGCCGTCACGCGAGCTGAGACTCCGCCCTCCAGCGCCGACGCTCGAAGAAGCGTGGCACCGGGATACAGCGTCTGGACGAACCGTTCCGCCGTCGCGCGTTCGTCGAGGTCGATCACGTCGCGCGCGTGGTATTCGCGGCCGCTACGGCCCGCCGGACCCGCTCGCCGAGCGTCGCCAGCCTCTCGACCGGCTCGTTGCTGAACACGAAGCGGACGTGACGCTCGGCGACGTCGCCGCCCCAGCCGCGCATCGGCGTCGCGGCGACCTTCTCGGCGAGGAGGAGCTCTGATACCTCGTCGCACTCGAGCCCGAGAGCTGCGACGTCGAGGAGAAGCGACCAACCCCCCGCCGGCGGCACGACGGGCAGGCCGTCGAGCTGGCGGAGCGTCTCGTCGCGCCGCCGCTGCCACTCCGCATTCGCTGCGGCCAGATCCTGATCGGGCGCGCCAAGGGCAGTGCGGGTTCCGATCTGGGCGAAGCCGCTCGCCACGAGGCCGTTGTAGATCTGGGCGCGCGCGACGTCGTGCACGAGCTCACGGGGCGCGACCACCCAGCCGACGCGCCAGGCGATCATTCGCTGCTCGAACGAGGGGGCGCCGATCGTGACCGTTCGATCGCGCATGCCGGGGAGCGACGCGGGCTGCCGGATCGGCCGCCCGTCGAACAGGACGCCCTCGAACCCACCCCAATAGAGCAGCCACACCTCTCGCTCGCGGCAGATCGAGGCGACGGCATCCCACTCGTCGTCGCTCGCCACCCAGCCCGACGGGAACGAGGCGTTGTTGAGGAAGAGGACGCGCGTGCGGTCGGTCAGTGCGGCGCGGAGGGCGCCGACGTCGAGCCGCCACTCTCCGTCGCGCACGTTGAGCGGAACGAGCCGCGGCACCGCGCCCACGAGGCGCACCCGGTTGAGCATGCCCGCGTACGTCGGGTCGGTGAGGACGACTTCGTCTCCGGGGTCGGTCAAGCAAAAGAGGGCGTCGAGCATCGCCTCGCCCTCGCCGCCCGTGATCACGATCTCCCGGCGGCCGTCGTAGCGCGGCCCGCCGCGACGCTCGATGTACGCGGCAACTGCCTCTTTGAGATCGTCGCGGCCGGTGAACGGCAGCCAGCTGTTCGCCTCGTCCTGGTCGATTGCCGCCCGCGTCGCGTCGATAGCGGCCGACGGAGGCGGAACGTCGGTGTCGAGATTCTCCATGCGCAGGACGTCCGGGTCGTCGCCGGCGGCAGCCGCCACGCGATCGATGCTGAAACCGGGGATTTGCTCGAGACGCGGGATGGCGCATTCTTGCGCGGACGCGCGCCGCCTCGCTGCCTGACCGCCAACCCTCAACCAACCCTCAAGGGGGTCTGACCCCACACGGAGGCGGCCGCCGCGACCCGCCCTGGCCGCTCAGGCCCGCGCGACGCGTGACGACCGGCGCGGCGCGGTGACGGCGCTTTCGGAGGGCGCCGGGCGGCCGTTGCCGCGGCAACTATGCCTTGAGCGCGATCAGGCCGCCATTCGTCGGCTGAAAGCCGCAGGCACCGTAGTAGAACGGTCGCAGGTTGTCCTCGAAGTCGACGTGAAGCCATTCGCAGCCGGCCGCGCGCGCCTCCGCCGTCGCGATCGCGAGCAGCTGCGTGCCGATGCCCCGCCTGCCGGCCTTCGCCGCCACGATCGTGTCCACGATGAACGCGTGGGCGCCACCGTCCCACGGCACGTTGACGAAACCGACGAGCTCGTCCCCGTCGCGGGCGCAGACCCAGCCGAGGCTGTGCCTCTGGACCTGGCCCTTCCAGTCGTCTTCGAGCACGGGATGTGCAAAAGCCTCCGCGTGGAGGACATTCACCTCCGCGTTCTCAAAGCGGCCGCGCCACTCGTACGCGATGCGAGGCGAGGTGTGCTCCTTCACGAAAACCTCCTCTCGATCCGTTCCGCGCTGCCGACTGCTTTCTCGTTGACAATCGATTAGGGTTGCGGCGCCAGCGACCAGGGGAGGGTGCATGAAGCATCGGTTGGCGTTTCGGATGAATGTCAGGTGGATAGCCGCGCTTCTCGTTGCGCTCGCCGTCACGGTTGCCGCGCCCGCGGCCACGCGGGTTCTCGAGCGAGCCACGGCAGCTCCCGTCGGCAATTGCACACCGGAGGCGAATTGGGGAACGAACCGCCCCGATCTCGCCGCGCGCGTGGTCGAGCTCGTAAATCAACACCGCGCTTCGCTCGGCCTCCAACCGCTCACGGTGTCACCGACGCTGACGAGTGCTGCCGTCTGGAAGTCCCTCCACATGGCCTACTACAACTACCTGCAGCACGACGATCCGCCGCCGCCCTTCGCGCGCACGGTCGGCGAACGCCTCGAGGCTTGCGGCTACCCGGCTTCCCTCGCGGGCTGGGGCGAGAATGCCGCCTACGGCTACCCGACGCCCGAGGCGGTGATGCAGGGTTGGCTCGACTCGCCTTCGCATCGGTCGAACATCGAGAATCCCTACTGGCGCGTGATCGGCGTCGGTGCCGGACAGAACGCGGGAGGCACGCTCTTTTGGACGCAGGACTTCGGCACGTTCGACGACTCCGGGACACCGCCTCCCACTCCCACTCCGACTCCCACGCCACCGCCGGCGACTCCGACTCCCACGCCGCCTGAACCCACTGCGACTCCGACTCCACCGCCGCCGGAGCCGACTGCAACTCCGCCGCCGGAGCCGAGCCCGCCTCCGTTCCCCACCCTCTACTTCGCGCACCCGTCTTCCGTCGTCATCCAGCGCGGCACGCTGGAGAGCGGTAGCGCCACCAGCCTGTGGGTGAACGAGGGCGACTACCTCCAGGTGGGCTCGTACGCGGGTGCAACGGCCTGGTACGGCCGCTTCGGGCCCGTCCCGAACTCGCTCCAGAGCCTCACGGTGATCTACAGCGGCCTCAACTCGCTCTCGTGTCAGCAGACGCTCTCGATCTGGAGCTGGTCGCTGGGCGCCTGGCTCGTCCTCGACTCGCGGACTGTCGGCACGAGCGAGGTCAGGATCACCACCACTCCCCCCGGGACGCTCGCGAGCTACGTCGGCGGAACGTCGGACGAGGGAACGGTCGCCGTTCGCGTCCGCTGCGCTCGCGGCGACTACCTGCCGTTCTCCTCGACGGGTGATCTGATGGAGGTCAGG
>JALZFG010000270.1 GCA_030861645.1 Actinomycetota bacterium | reverse complement strand
GTGCTTCTTCGTACCGGCCCAAGCCGTTGCAGAGAACTGCACGCGCGTAGTCGCAGATGGCGAGTCCAATCCCCTCGCCGCGAGAGCGCGCCTCGCGAGTCGTCGTCTCGATCAACTCTTGCTCTTCGCGCGCTTGACCCCGCCACGCCGCGTGGATCAACGCGCCGTACGGTGCCGAGCTGATCCCCGCCGCTTCCTCTACAGACCTTGTCTCTGTGACGGCCGAGGCGGCGGCGGAGAGCTCGCCACAGAAGACGAGGATTGGTGTGCGTGCGCTCAGTGCGAGAGCGAGCTCGCTGAGCGTCCCGGTCTCTCGGGCGATCCGAACGTTGTGGTGCGACAGCAGGTAGGCGCTCTCGTCGTCCCACACCTCGAGGGCCAACACGCAGCCCTGCCACAACCAGCGCAGCCGTTCCTTGGGCGAGATCTCCCCGCCCGCGAGCTTCTGCAACGCCGCCCGGCACAGCGGAATACTCCGGCCGTAGTCGTCGGTGAGCCCGACGAACGCGTCCAGCAACAGGTCCGCGGACGTGGGCTCGCCGTCTGATCGGCGAGGCGCGGCGCGCGCAGCCTGAGCCACGTCGGGGACGCCGACGCGCTCGTTGAGCCGGGCCCCGAACAAAGCTGCGGAGAACGCGTCGAGGTACGTCTCGCGTGCGAGCCCGATGTCGAGTGGCTCGAGGCGTCTGGCGGCTGCGAGCAAGAGCGGTGTTGCTTCGTTGCCTCGACTCGTCGCGAACGCCAGCTGGGCTTGCAGCAGGTCGATCCGCGCGCGTTGCAGTTGGTCGAGCTGTCCCTCCCGCGCGACGGTGAGCAACGTGCGCGCGGTGTCGAATGCTCCCGCGTGCACGTTGGCGAAGGCTGCATCGAGCGCCCGGTGCACCCGCCGCGCTGGATCCGGCGTGAGTTCGGCTGCTCGGGTGAGAAACGCTGCAGCGGCAGCGAGCCCTCCCCGAGACTGTGCGCGGCTGGCCGAGCGTTCGAGCTCGGCGGCGACCTCCTCGTCGGGCCCCGGGGTGGCTCGCGCGCGGTGCCAGGCGCGCCGATCGGGATCCGTCTCGGCGTCGGTCGCGTCGGCGAGGGCGCGGTGGATGCGGTGGCGGTCACCGGCGGCAGCCGGGCGGTACGAGGCGGATCGGACGAGTGGGTGCGCGAACTCGACACGCGCCCCGATTTTCAGCAGCCCGGCGTCCACTGCAGGGTCAGCCGCAGCCATGTCGAGGCCGAGCGTCTCGGCAGCACGGTGCAGCAGCACGGGGTCCCCCAGGGGTTCCGCTGCGGCGGTGAGCGCGAGCAGCTGCGTATCGGGCGGGAGCAGGACGAGGCGCCGGGCGTAGCTCTCTTCGATCTTGCTGACTACTGGGTGGCCGCCGGGAAGGCCGAACCCGCCGGCGAGATCTGCGGCGTTCCAGGTGCGCGGCAGCTCGAGGAGCGCGAGGGGATTGCCGTGGCTCTCCATGATGATCTGTTCGCAGACCGCGACATCCAATGGGCCTTGCACGTTGTCCAGCAGCAGCGCGCGTGCGTCGCTGTCGCCGAGTCCGCCGATGGACAACGCAGGGAGCCCGGGTAGGAAGTCGTCGCCGACGCCTGAGCGCGCAGCGCCCACGAGTGCGACGCGCTCGGCGAGGAGGCGGCGGGCGACGAAACCGAGGATCTGCGCGGAGGCGTGGTCGAGCCACTGCCCGTCGTCGACGATGCAGACGAGCGGTCGTTGCTCGGCGGCGTCGGCGAACAGCGTCAGCGTGGCGAGCCCCACCAGGAACTGGTCGGGTGCCGGGCCGGCGCTTAGTCCGAATATTGTCGCGAGCGCCTCGCGCGGCGGAGCGGGCAGCCGATCGAGGTGATCGAGCATGGGCGCGCAGAGCTGGTGGAGGCCGCTGTAGGCGAGCTCCATTTCGGACTCGACGCCTACCGCCCTCACGACGTGCCAGCCTGCGACGCGCTCGGACAGGTAGCCGAGCAACGCGCTCTTGCCGACGCCCGCCTCTCCCCGCAGGACGACGGCGCGGCTCCGACCGGCGAGCGCGTCGGCCAAGACCACGTCGAGTGCCTCACACTCGGCGCTACGTCCGAGGAGCCTCATCGGCAGCCTCCCCCTAGGG
>JALZFG010000467.1 GCA_030861645.1 Actinomycetota bacterium | reverse complement strand
GCGTCCCTCCCCCGTTTTTTGATCGTCCTTCCGCTAAGCTACGCCGCCCCCGGCAAGCGAGCCAGTGAGGCATGTGGCGCTACCTCGTTAGGCGGATTCTCTGGGCGATCGTCCTCTTCATCGCCGTCACGATCGTCTCCTACATCATCTTCTTCCTCGTGCCGGCGGACCCCGCGCGGTTGATCGCCGGCCCGCACGCGCCCAACGAGGCCGTCCAACGCGTGAAGCACCAGGTCGGGCTCGACCGGCCGATCATCGTGCAGTACGGCGACTTCCTCAAGCACCTGGTCATCGACCGGTCGCTCGGCCGTTCGTACGCGAAGCGACAGGAGGTGAACAGGATCGTCGAGGACGCCGCGCCGGTGACAGCCTCGCTCGTCTTCGGGGGCGCCATCGTCTGGATGCTGATTGCGCTCCCCGTCGGCATCCTCTCGGCGCTGCGGCCGCGATCCCTGCTCGACAGAGCGGCGATGGTCTTCGTCCTGGTGGGGATCTCCGCGCATCCGGTGTGGATTGGCCTCATCCTCTCCTACTTCATCGGCTTCAAGCTCAACCTCACCCCGCTCGGCGGCTACTGCGACTTCTTCCACCCCTCGACGGAGTGCGGCGGGCCGATCGAGTGGGCGCACGCGATGCTGCTGCCGTGGATCACCTTCGCGATCCTCTTTGCGGCGCTCTACGTGCGGATGATCCGGGCAAACGTGCTCGAGGCGCTGAACGAGGACTACGTGCGTACCGCGCGCGCGAAAGGCGCGCCGGAATGGCTCGTCATGCGGTCACACGTGCTCAGGAACGCCATGCTCCCGGTGGTGACGATGCTCGGCATGGACATCGGCCTCGCGCTCGGCGGCGCCATCTTCACCGAATCGGTCTACGGCCTGCCGGGCCTCGGAAAGGTCGCCGTCGAGAGCCTCGAGGGCTTCGACCTCCCGACCGTGATGGGCATCACCGTGTTCGCGACGGTCGCGATCATCGTCTTCAACCTGATCGTCGACCTCCTCTACGCCTGGATCGACCCGCGCATCCGGCTCACCTGATCGGCTGATGGCGCTTCTCAAGGTCAGCGACCTGAAGACGTACTTCCGGACCGACGACGGCATCGTCAAGGCCGTCGACGGCGTGAGCTTCGAGGTCGAGAAGGGTCAGACGCTCGGCATCGTCGGCGAGTCCGGATGCGGGAAGAGCGTCACGTGCCTCACGATCATGGGCCTGAACCCGAAGAAGAACACCATCTCGAGCGGAGAGGCGCTCTTCAAAGGGGAAGATCTCCTCACCGCGAGCCCGAGGCGCCTTCGCGACATCCGCGGCAACGACATCGCGATGATCTTCCAGGACCCGATGACGTCGCTGAACCCCGTGCATACGATCGGCCGGCAGCTCGTCGAGGCGATCCAGCTGCACCGCGATGTCTCGGTCAAGACGGCGCGCTCCCGCGCGCTCGAGCTCCTCAACGCGGTCGGAATTCCGCGCGCCGAGCGCCGGATCGACGACTACCCGCACCAGTTCTCCGGCGGGATGCGGCAGCGCGTGATGATCGCGATGGCGCTCGTCAACGACCCCGACCTCCTCATCGCCGACGAGCCGACGACCGCCCTCGACGTCACCACCCAGGCCCAGATCATCAACCTGATGAAACGGCTCCAGGAGGACTTCGGCAGCGCGATCATCATGATCACGCACGACCTCGGCGTGATCGCCGAGACCGCGGACGACGTGCTCGTGATGTACGCCGCACGAGTCGCCGAGCAGGCATCCGTCGACGCGCTCTTCAATCGCCCCCAGCACCCGTACACCTGGGGCCTGCTCGGGTCGCTCCCGCGACTGCAGGGCGACGTGGAGCGGCTCACCCAGATCCCCGGCCAGCCTCCGTCGCTGCTGAACGCCCCGCGCGGCTGCCGCTTCCACCCGCGGTGTCCGTACGTGATGCAGGTGTGCAAGGCGAACGAGCCGAGCCTCGTGCCGACGCAGCGGGACCCCGAGCACCTTCAGGCATGCCATCTCGACGAGGACACGAAGGACCGCGAGGTCGCCAAGCTCTTGGCGGGGATGATGGCCGAGGCAAGCTGATGGAGGGGCGCCGTGGCTGACGAGCTGCTCGTCGTCGACGACGTGAAGAAGCACTTCCCCGTGACGCAGGGGATCCTGATTCAGAGGCAGGTTGCCTCCGTGAAGGCGGTCGACGGCGTCAGCTTCACCGTCAAGCGGGGCGAGACGCTCGGAGTCGTCGGCGAGTCGGGATGCGGCAAGTCGACACTCGCGCGGTGCCTGCTGCGTCTGCTCGACTTGACCTCGGGACGCGTCGTGTTCGACGGTCGCGACATTACGAGTCTCTCACGCGCGGAGATGCGTCCGGTGCGCCGCGAGATGATGATGATCTTCCAGGATCCGTACGCGTCCCTCAACCCTCGCAAGCGGGTCGGGTTCATCATCGGCGAGGCGCTCGAGGTTCACAAGCTCGGCACCGACGCCGAGATCAAGCGGCGCGTGCAGGAGCTCCTCGAGGTCGTCGGCCTCAACCCCGAGCACTACAACCGCTTCCCGCACGAGTTCTCCGGCGGGCAACGCCAGCGGATCGGCGTCGCGCGGGCGCTCGCCGTCAACCCGAAGCTGATCGTGTGCGACGAGCCCGTCTCCGCGCTCGACGTCTCGGTGCAAGCCCAGATCCTGAACCTGCTCGAGGATCTCCAGGAGGACTTCGGGCTGACGTACATCTTCATCGCCCACGACCTCAACGTCGTGCGCCACATCTCGGATCGCGTGCTCGTGATGTACCTCGGCAAGATCGCCGAGCTCGCGGCGCGCGACGAGCTGTACGCGCGTCCGAAGCATCCGTATACGGGCGCCCTACTCTCGGCGGTGCCGATCCCGAACCCCCAGCTCGGGCGCGCGCGCCAGCCGGTCGTGCTCGAGGGTGACGTCCCGAGTCCGCTCAATCCCCCGACCGCGTGCCGCTTTCACCCACGCTGCCCCCGCTTCCAGGAGGGGCATTGCGACGTCGACGAGCCGGCGCTCTACCCCTTTGGGAACGGGCACGTGGCGGCGTGCCACTACCCGCTCGAGCGGTGGCCGATGCCGGCGGAGGAGATGCGGCGGCCCACGCAGCAGGCAGCCGAGGTCTCGCCCTAGCCGGCGCCGATGCTGCTCGCGGCCGCACGCCGCTTCCTCGGACTCTTCGTGCTCGCATCCGGCGTCACGGCTGCGGCCTCGCTTGTGCTCGGCCTGCTGCTCGACGCCTCGCCCGCCCGGGCGCTCTCGCTCGGGTTCTACGCGATCGGGTCGTTCTTGCTGATCGCGGGCTTCTTCGTCGGCAATCGCGGTCCCGTCCGGCTCCGCTCGGAGTCGGAAGGTGCGGCGATGCTGATCCCGATCGTCGGTCGACGGCGGCTCCGCTGGGCGACCGCCGACGAGCGGGAGGAGCAAGTCAACATGTCGGCGGTGCTCGTGAGCCTCGGACTCGCGCTCATCGTCGTCGGCGTCGCCGTCGACACGAGATACGAGCTCTTTTAGCCGGGGAGCGCGCCCTCCCCCACGGATGCTTCCGGGTTGGTGCCAGGGTCCCCCGGATTCGCACGCGCGCTCCCCAGCCTCGAACGACGCGTCACCGAGTACGTGACCCCCGCGCGCGTCGGAGCGGCCGCACGAAACCTTGTCACGAGGTCTCGAGTTTGAAGAACGGCTAGCAGGCGCGATGCCTAACTCTCGATCGCCGGAGCCGTCAGAGGCTAATGTGAGCTTCGTGAGCGCTCGTCGCACCCCATGTGAGCGCGTGCCGGCTTGGGTCTCGCTCGTGCTGGATGGCGAAGCCTCGCCGTTCGAGGGGAGCCTGCTCGCAGAGCATCTCGCGAGTTGCGAGCAGTGTCGCGTGTTCGAGCGCGATGTGAGGGGGTTCACGGAGGCGCTTCGCTCGGTGCCGCTCGAGGAGCCCGAACGCGTCGTGGCGTTGCCGCGCCGCCGACGGCTTCCCGTCCGGCCGGTGCAGGTCGTGGCTGCCCTCGGCGTGCTCGTGGCGGCGCTCGGGCTCTCGACCGTGGTCGGCTCCTCCCTCTCGCCCGAGGGGCGCGGCCGGCAACCGGCGAGCGTCGGCCTCTCGGACAGCGCCCAGTCCCGCGAGTTCCAGGAGCTCAAGCGCTCGGCGCTGCTCGACAACGGCTATCCGACCTCGCCGGGCGGGCTCGCGCGCGAGCCCTAGCCGCGCCTCCGCCGCGGCCGCTAGCGTTTCGCGCGTGCTCGCCTCGCCGGTCTCGTCCCGCGTCTGAGCGCTGGATCATGCCGCCCGGGTGGCGGCAGCGCTCGAGCTCCACCGGCGCTCCGAGCGCCCGGGAGACCGGCGCTTCGGTAGACTGAGCGTGCTCGGCCGGCGCCTGTCTCGGCGCCGGGCGCGGAACCGACCGCTTCAGGAGACGCATGGCTACTAGCGAGACGCGAGACGGCGCCCGGAACAACGCGGGCAAGGTCGTCGAGATCAAGGGCGTCGTCATCGACGCCGTCTTCACGGAGGGCCTTCCCGAGATCAACAACGCCCTCCGCATCGCGCTCCCCGAGCGCGACGGGCAGCCGGCGATCGATCTGATCGCCGAGGTCCAGCAGCACCTCGGCGACGACCGGGTCCGGGCGGTCGCGATGGACTCCACGGACGGCGTCCCGCGGGGCGTCGACATCATCGACACCGGCGCTCCAATCAGCGTCCCCGTGGGAGAGGCGACGCTGGGGCGCATCTTCAACGTGATCGGCGAGCCCGTCGACAAGCGCCCTCCTCCCGAGGGCGCCGAGCGCTGGCCGATCCACCGCGATCCCCCGGACTTCGGCGAGCTCGAGCCGAGCGTCCAGATCTACGAGACCGGGATGAAGGTGATCGACCTGATCGCGCCGTTCGTCCGCGGTGGCAAGGTCGGGCTGTTCGGCGGCGCGGGTCTCGGCAAGACCGTCCTGATCCAGGAGCTGATCCACAACATCGCGACGCAGCACAAGGGCCGCTCCGTCTTCGCCGGAGTCGGCGAGCGCACGCGCGAGGGGAACGACCTCTGGCTCGAGATGACGGAGTCGGGCGTGCTCGGGTCGACGGCGCTCGTCTACGGCCAGATGAACGAGCCCCCGGGCGCGCGCCTGCGCGTCGGCCTGACCGGCCTCACGATCGCCGAGTCGTTCCGTGACGAGGGCGCCGACGTCCTTCTCTTCATCGACAACATCTTCCGCTTCGTCCAGGCCGGCTCGGAGGTCTCAGCGCTCCTCGGGCGGATGCCGAGCGCCGTCGGCTACCAGCCGACGCTCGCGACGGAGATGGGTCAGCTGCAAGAGCGCATCACGTCGACGCATGCCGGCTCGATCACGTCCGTGCAGGCCATCTACGTCCCGGCGGACGATCTCACCGATCCCGCCCCGGCGAACACGTTCGCCCACCTCGACGCGTTCATCACGCTGTCGCGCGCGATCGTCGAGAAGGGGATCTTCCCGGCGATCGACCCGCTCGACTCGAGCTCGCGCGCCCTGCAGCCCGGCACCGTTTCCGACGAGCACTACGAGGTGACGACGCGGGTTCAGGAGGTGCTCCAACGCTACCGCGACCTCCAGGACATCAACGCCATCCTCGGTATGGAGGAGCTCTCGGACGAGGACAAGCTGACCGTCCAGCGGGCGCGCAAGATCGAGCGCTTCCTCTCCCAGCCGATGTTCGTCGCCGAGCAGTTCACGGCGCAGCCGGGCGTCTACGTGAAGCTCGAGGACACGATCAGAGGCTTCGCCGAGATCCTCGACGGCAAGCACGACGACCTCCCCGAGCAGGCCTTCTACATGGTGGGCCCGATCGAGCAGGCGATCGAGAAAGCTCGCCAGCTCGCCGGCGAGGCGCCGCCCGAGGAGGCCGAGGAGCGCGAGGAGGAAGAGGCCGAGGAGCGCGAACCGGCCCCGGCGGTCGCCGCCTCGTAGTCGGTGGCCGACGCGCGCCGGACGTTCGCCGTCTCGCTCGTCACCCCCGAGGGCCCCGTCTTCGAGGACGAGGCGCAAATGCTCATCGTCCCCGGCGCCTCGGGCGAGATCGGCGTTCTCGCCCGCCACGCGCCGCTCGTCGCGATGCTGAAGGCAGGCTCGACGCGGATCCACGTGAGGGAGACCGACGTGCGCGAGTTCGCGACGGGCGCCGGCTTCTTCAAGGTCGAGCAGGATCGGGCGATCGCGCTCGTCGACGACGCGGTCTCGGCGCGCGAGATCGATTCCGACC
>JALZFG010000437.1 GCA_030861645.1 Actinomycetota bacterium | reverse complement strand
GTCGGACGCCACGAGGCCCGCTCCGACGCCAGGCAGCCGGCCGAGCGCCCGTATCCGCCGGTCGTCGAGGCGATGCGCGAGCTCGGCGTCGACCTCTCTCGGCGCGTCCCTCGCAAGCTCGGCGCGACGACGCGCGAAGACGCTCGAGCACTGGCCCACGGCACGGCTTCGGGTCGCCGGCGAGCTGCGGTCTTCGTGCGGCAACGGGTCGGCGCCATCGATGACCCGGCCGCCGAGCGCCGCGACACAGCCGGCGGCCGCGGTCTCGAGCCCAGGCTCTTCATCGGCTTCACGCCGGACGAGCTCCCGCGAGCACTCCCTCTCGCGGATGAGGACGGTCGCGGACAGCACGCCGAGAACGACAAAGCCGAGCGCGGCAAGGAACGCTGCGCGAAGACCCTCCACGAGCGCCGAGTCGGGCGGCCCAGCGGCCCCTTCCGTCACCGCGGCGGCCACCGTGGCTAGGACGGCGAGGCCGACCGATTTATCCCTGAGGCGACTTCGGCCATTCGTCAGGCTGACAGCACGACCCGCTGAAAGGCTACGGCCGCTGGGGCGCGCCGCAGCGTGCGCGACGAGACCCCGCGCGTGGACCCGTGCGGGAACGAGCGGGTAAAGCAACCTCGGTGGGCGGCGAACGGTCTCCTCTTCACCGGCTAGCACCTGCACGTGCGGTCGGGGATGCCGGCGACGTGCTCAGCACGTTCTCCCTCGCGTATCCGACGAAGCGGTTCGGAGCGCCTGGATCGGGATCGCGGTGCACAGCGCGCAGAGCACCGTCCTCGCGATCCTCATCCTCACGCTCGTCGTCTGACACGCTCGACGTTGGCGGAGCCGCGTGCCGGGGCCTCTACGCTGACGCCGCCTTGGCCAATCGCCTACACGCTTCGCGGACGGCGAGACGGAGCATCACCGCCGTGAGCAGGCCGGCGTGCTCGTATGTCGAGCGCCAGCGGATAGTCGTGCCGCCTGCGGGCGCGTCCTCGAGCGTGACGGTCGATCGGTAACCGCGCACGCGGAGGCCGCCGATGACCTCGTAGCCGAACCGCTCGCCCGGCTCCCACTCGGTGATGCGCTCTCGCGTCCGGAACGGCTGTCGCACGAGAACGCGCACGCCGCCGGATCCCTGCTTTCCACCGCCCTCGACCGTGACTTCGGACCACGAGCCCCAGCGCGCCCACGCCGAGGCGTCTTCCAACAGTGCCCAGACCTGTTCACGCGAGCCGGAGCTCGTCTCCACCGCCTCAATCGTTCTCACGACGCTGAACCTTCCAGGCCGCGCGGGATGGCTGGCTCTCGCGGCTGAACGAGACCGGACTCGTAGGCGAGCACGACAGCCTGGACACGATCTCGCAGGTTCAGCTTCGCGAGGATGTGGGTCAGGTGGGTCTTGACGGTCGCCTCGGTCAGGAAGAGCGCGGACGCGATCTCGCTGTTCGAGAGGCCGCGGGCGACGAGCACGAGGACGTCGAGCTCGCGTTCGGTTAGCTCGTCCAGCTCTGGTGGTCTTGCGGCGCCGGGTGGCGGGCGCCGGACGAACTGCTCGACGAGGCGGCGCGTGATCGCCGGTGCGAGGAGGGCATCGCCGGCGGCGACGGTCCGGACGGCTTCGGCGAGCTGTTCGGGCCGCACGTCCTTGAGAAGGAAGCCGCTCGCGCCCGCCTTCATCGCGTCGTAGACGTACTCGTCGGCGTCGAACGTGGTCAGGATCAGGACACGCGAGCTGCCGTCGCCGGCGAGCAGGCGGCGGGTCGCCTCGAGCCCGTCGAGGTGGGGCATGCGGATGTCCATGAGGACGACGTCGGGCTGAAGCTCGCGCGCCTTCTCTAGCGCCTCCCGCCCGTCGTCCGCTTCAGCGACGACCTCGATGTCCTTCTGGGCATCGAGGATCATGCGGAAGCCGCCCCGCACGAGCGCCTGGTCGTCGGCGACGAGCACCCGGATCACGGTGCAGTCGTCTCCAATGGCAGCGACGCTCGCACCGCGTAGCCACCTCCTCGGCGCGGCCCGGCCTCGAACTTACCGCCGTAGAGGGTGACCCGCTCCCGCATGCCGACGAGTCCGTGGCCGCCGCGCCCGTTGTCTCGCACCTGGCCGTTGTTGGTAACGGCGAGTTCCAGCGCGGTCACGCCATAGCGGATCGAGACCTGCGCCCGCGCCGCGCCGGCATGCTTGAGCGCGTTTGTAAGTGCCTCCTGCACGACCCGATATGCCGCGAGGTCGATGCCAGGTGGGAGCCGCTTCGGCTCGCCGTCGACGACGACGTCGACCGGGAGGCCGGCCGCGCGCACGTTCTCGACGAGCGCGTCGAGGTCGGCGATTCCGGGCTGCGGCGCGAGCCGCGTCTCATG
>JALZFG010000410.1 GCA_030861645.1 Actinomycetota bacterium | reverse complement strand
GCTCTGGCTCGCGTTCTTCGTGCTCACGTCCGCGCTCTACCTCGTCCACACGGACGCCGAGGGAATCTCGAACGGCAGCTGGGTGCTCTTTACCCCGCTTCTGCACACGTCGGCGCTGTCGGTCTTCGCCGTTCTCTCCGTCCTCGTCGCGGTGCTCTGGGCGGCGGTCGCCGGGTGGCTCGCCGACTACGAGAGGTATGCGGAGGCTACGCTCGCGCACGCGCGCGGCTGCGTGGGCGGCGCACCCGTCTCGCCACCGGCGCAGGAAACGCGCGAGCGCCCGCCGCGCCTCCTCTTCGGGCTCGCGTTCGAGAGTCGGCCGCCGCCCCTCCTCGCGTAGTCCCTGCCGGCGGAGCGCCGGCTGCCCCTGGACACGGAGAGGAGGATGATGAGGAGTCAGCTTGCAACCCAACTCGACACGACTTCGCGGCCCTCACGCCGCGCTGCGCACCGCTCCCGCCGCGCGCTCGTCGTCTCCGCGCTCGGACCCCTGACGGCGCTCGTGGGGCTCGTGTGGGCGGTCGTCCAGCCGCACCGGATCACACTGCTCCACCCAGGCGACCACGGCTTCTGGGCACTGGCCGTCGAGCCGCCCCTGCTCGTGATCCTCGTCGGCGTGCTGTTCCATTTGCTCGTCGCGCCCGGCATGCTCGAGGACCTGGAAGCGGAGCAGCGGTGATCCCGCCTGAAAACGTCCACTGGTTGTTCGCGACGGGATTCCTGATCCTCGGCGTCTGCCAGCTCGCGGAGGCCGTCGTCGGCCAAGAGGTCTGGGAGCGCCGGAGCTGGCGCGCCTACCTCTGGCCGGGAACGGCCTTCCTGATGGGGCTGTGGATGTGGCCGGTGATGGTGTTCTTCACGAATTCGACGCTGCACATGCTCGCGCACGGCGCGTGGGCGCAGGCGCTGATGCTCGCGGGGGCGGCGGCACTCGGGCTCGCGCGCGGGAAGCTGACGGATCCGCGCTGGGAGCTGACGATGGCGCTCGCGTTCTTCGTTTCGGGCGTTGCGTTCCTCGTGCACGAGCAGAACGGCTGGCTCTTCTCGCGCTCGGCGTTCCTCCACCACGCCCTCGGCTGGACGCTGATCGCGGGATCGGTCTTCCCGCTCTTCCGTGCGTTCCGGCCGGGATCGGCGCTGCTGCGCGGCGGCTATGCGGCGACCATGCTCGCCGTCGCCGTCCTCCTGTACTGCCACCGCGACGTCGCGCCCATCTTCGGGCACCTGTCGGACTTCGCGAGGTGAGAGCGCTGCGTTGGCTTGTTGCGGTCGCGCTGATGGCGCTTGCGCTTCCGCAGGTCGCGCTCGCGCACGCCTCGCTGCTGGAGTCGTCGCCGAGCTTCCGCGAGCGGCTCTCGTCCTCGCCGCGAAAGGTCGAGCTCTTCTTCACTCAGGCGGTCAAGGCGAGCCCGACTTCGATCGAGGTCTACGGCTCGCGCGGCCGGCTCGTTTCGCGCGCCGCGGTCGGCGGATCCGATCCGCGCGCGATCGAGGCGCGCGTGCGCCCCCTGCCGAAGGGCGCGTACACCGTTCGGTGGCACGCGCTGTCCGCCGACGGCCACGTCGTCTCGGGCGTGTTCACGTTCGGGGTGCGGGCGCCCGCTCCCCCGCCGACGGGCGCGTACGGCGCCACCGGCCCCGGTTGGAACGACCACCTCGTCCGCTGGGCCTACTTCCTCTCGCTCGCCCTCCTCCTCGGCGGGCTCGCGTTCCGGCTGCTCGTCGTCCCCGGGCGCCCGCCCCCGCGCTACGAGCGTCGCTTCTACGCGGTTACGGGGATCGGCGCGGTCGCGACGCTCGAATGTGGGATCCTCGCCTTCGTCCTTCGCGCCGAGGATGCGCTGCAAGTACCGCTCGAGCGGCTCCTCTACGGCGACCTGTCGCCGATCGCGAACGGGACGCGCTTCGGGATCGCGTTCATCGCGATGACGCTCGGGTACGCCGTCGTCGCCGCACTCCTCTTCCTCGCCTGGCTCACAGACCGGCGCGCGTTCCTGTGGGTGGCGCTCATCGTCGGGCTCGGCTTCGCGTCCGGCCTCTCGCTCTCCGGTCACTCGGCGGCCGATGCGGGGTCGTCGAAGTGGTCCGAGCTCGCCGACTGGGTGCACCTGGCCGCGGCGACGATCTGGCTCGGCGGCCTCGCCCAGCTTGCTCTCGGTGTCTGGCCCTCGGCGCCGGCGCTGCGGCGACCGGCGTTCCTGCGCTTCTCGCGACTTGCAGCCGTGCTCGTCGCGTTCCTCGTCGGCGCCGGCGTCTACCTGAGCGTCCTGCGGCTGCCGCAACTCTCCGACCTCTGGAGCGAGGGCTACGGCCGCATCCTGCTCCTCAAGCTCGGGCTCGTGAGCGTTGCGCTCTCGTGGGGCGCGGCGCACCATTTCCTCATCCGGCCGCGGCTCGAGCGCGGCGCCGTGCCCGGCCGCCTCCTGCGCAGCCTCGTCGGCGAGAGCGCCGTCGCCATCGCGATTCTGCTCCTCGCCGCCGTCCTCGTCGACTCGAAGCCCCCGCCGGAGCCCGCGCCCGGCCCCACGCGGGCCGTCGAACGCTCGTGAGCGACGAGGATTGGGTCGTCGACGAGCGGCCCGCGTGTAGCGCGTGGGCTACGGTCCGGGCGTGGCACGGAGGATCAGCCAGCGCGAGTTGCGCAACGAGAGCGGTGAGATCATGCGCGCCCTCGACCGCGGGGAGTCCTTCGTGGTTACGCGGAACGGTGTGCCCGTCGGGGAGCTGACGCCCCTCCGGCGGCGGCAGTTCGTCACGTCGGAAGCGGCAGTCGCTGCGTTCGGCGGCGCGCTGGCGATCGAGCTCGACCGGTTCTCGCCGAGCTCGCTGCTGGGCCGCAGCCAACGGCCGATCCGGCTGAGCGCGCACGCCGCCAGGACAGGCTGCAGCGGGCCGAGGTGACGTTCGAGCCTGTCCCGGTGGATGGGGCAGCCGCCCGCGCCTACGGCCGCGTCTACGCCACAGTTGCCGCGGGAGGGCGCAAGGCGCGGGTCCGCGCGCGCTCGATCTGCTGATCGCGGCGACTGCGCTCGCGGCCGAATTGCCCCTGTACACGCGGAACCCGCACGACTTCGGAGAGGTCGAGAGTCTGCTCGAGGTCGTAGCCGTGTAATGGACGCCTCGGAAGGGCTTCCTATACTCGCCGACATGCGCGAGCTCCTCGACTATCGGGACGAGTTCCCGATCCTGGCGGACACGACGTACCTGATCAACCATTCGCTCGGCGCGATGCCGGCCGATGCCGAGCGGCGCCTCGCGGCGTACGCCGAGGCGTGGAAGCGAAGAGGGATCCGCGCCTGGGGCGAGGGGTGGTGGGAGCTTCCTCTCACCGTTGGCGATCAGATCGCGCGACTGATCGGGGCCCCGCCGCGAACGGTCGCGATGCACCAGAACGTCACGATCGCCGTCGCGGTCGCGCTCTCCTGCTTCGACTTCGGCGGCGCCAGGCGGCGGATCGTCTCCGTCGAGGGTGAGTTTCCGTCCGTCCGATACCTGCTCCAGGCGCAGCAGGGCGCGGAGGTCGTGACGGTCCCGAACCTGGAGGCGCTCGTCGAGGCGATCGACGAGCGCACGCTGCTCGTCGTGGTCAGCCACGTCCTCTTCAAGAACGCCGAGATCCAAGACGTCGCCGCGGTCAGCCGCAGCGCGGACGACGCCGGCGCGCA
>JALZFG010000406.1 GCA_030861645.1 Actinomycetota bacterium | reverse complement strand
CGCTTCGACTTCGCGCTCCGCTGGGTCGGTCTCGTCATGGGCTTCGGCGCCGGCGTGCTGATCAGCGCCGTCGCGTTCGACCTCACGCACGAGTCGTTCGAGCGGGGCGGCCACGACGCCGTCGCCGCCGGCCTTGCCGGAGGCGCCCTCGTCTACTTCGGCGGCGACTGGGTGGTCGACAACTTCGGCGGCAAGCATCGGAAGCGGTCTGGCGGCCAGCAGGCGGGGGGAAACGCGACGGCGCTCCTGCTCGGCGCCGTCCTCGACGGAATCCCCGAGTCGTTTGCGATCGGCGTCAGCCTGCTCGAGGGGAGCGGCGTCGGCGTCGCCTTCGTCGCCGCGGTCTTCATCTCGAACGTCCCCGAAGCGCTGTCGTCCGCCACGGGGATGCGGCGTGCCGGCAGCTCGGCGCTGCACGTGCTCAGCATTTGGGCGGCGGTCACGCTCGTCTCCGGGCTCGCTGCGGCGATCGGATTCGCGCTCATGGATGGCGTCTCCGACGACGTCATCGCCTTCATTCAGGCATTCGCCGCCGGCGCGATCCTGACCATGCTCGCCGACACGATGATGCCCGAGGCGTTCGAGGAGTCCGGCGCCGTCGTCGGGCTCGTGACCGTGCTCGGATTCACGCTCGCGTTCTTCCTCACGACCCTCGAGTAGCGTGTCGCCGCTTCGCCGACTGCGGGCGAAGGCACAATGGCGGCGGTGCTATCGCCGGCGGTCCAGAACCTGGTCGCGCAGCTGACGGGGCTTCCAGGCGTCGGCACGCGGACGGCGCAGCGGCTCGCCTTCCACCTCTTGCGCGTGCCGAAGGAGGAGGCGCTGGCGCTCGCCGCGGCGATCATCGACGTCAAGGAGCGCGTGCACTTCTGCCGCGAGTGCGGCAACCTGACGGAGGAGGAGGTCTGCGAGATCTGCCGCGATGCGCGCCGCGACCGCAGTGTCGTCTGCGTCGTCGAGCAGCCCGTCGACCTCGTGTCCCTCGAGCGCACGGCGGAATTCCGCGGGCTCTACCACGTACTCGGCGGCGCCCTCTCCCCGCTCGACGGCGTCGAGCCCGAGCACCTGCGCATCGACGAGCTCGTGCGACGAGTCGACCGCGACGGGATCGAGGAGGTCGTGCTCGCCACGAACCCCAACATGACCGGCGAGGCGACGGCCGCCTACATCGCCGACCGGCTCCGCGGCCGCGTCCGCATCACCCGCCTAGCCAGCGGTCTCCCCGTCGGCGGAGACCTCGAGTACGCCGACGAAGTGACGCTCGGGCGCGCCTTCGTGGGGCGCCGCGAGATGTAGAGAGAAGCAGCGGGGAGCGAACCGCCGAGCCCGCCCTTCGCCGCTAACGGCTGGGCGGAGACTCGTGAGGGACCCCTCCCGTCGACGCCCCGTCGAAGCAGGTCTGAGCCTTCAACTCCTCGAGGAGCGCTTCCGCGAGCGTTCTCGCCCAGCGGGGCGAGTGGCCATACGCGTCGGCGATCTCCGCGATCGAGCACCCCCCGTCGAGCGGAAGCAGCACGTGCAGCACACTCCACCTGCCGCAAGGCGAGAGTCGATCCCAGTCGATTTGATCTCCGCAGCTGTCAGGCACGAGCATCAGCGAGCGTGAACACGGCTCTCGGCTTCTGTGACCCCTGGGGAAGCCGTGAGAAGGCAGCGTTCGTCAGGGAGCGAGCGCCCCCCCGACGCCCGCTCCCTGAGCCTTTCCGGCGCGGTGTGCGACGCGACCGATCGCCGGAAGCTTTCTTCTCGTGGATAGAGAGACCTGTTGGTCGCCTGATCCCCCCGTCCGCGGGCGCAGCCATCGCGTTCCTCCGTAAAACCGGCCTCCTTCGATCCCCCGACCCCGTTGGAGGAGGAGAATCGCGTCGCGACTCTCCTCCCGCAGGCAACGACGCTGACTCTAGACGAGACAGTAGTGTCTTGTCAAGGAACACGTTACACTCCGTCTTTAGACGCTCGTGTCGCAGCCCGTTCCCGCCCCCGCTCCGCGACAAGCGCTCCAGCAGCGCGTTGCGGCGGCGATCCTCGAGGCGGCCGCGCGTGTCTTCGCCGCGCGCGGCGAGCAGGCCAGCATGAGCGACGTCGCCGCGGCCGCAGGCGTAGCGCGTGCCACCCTCTACCGGTACTTCCCGAGTCGGCAGACGCTGCTCGACGAGCTCGCCGATCTCGCTGTCAACGCCGCTGTTGCGCGGCTTGCCTCCTCACGAATCCACGAGGTCGCGCCGGAGGAGGGCATCACGCGCGCCGTCCGGGCTCTCGTCGATGTCGGCGACTACTTCGTCGTCTTGGTTCGCGAGCTGCGGGCGAATCCCGGGCAGCTCGAGCGGAGACTCGCCGAGCCGCTCCTCGCGCTGTTCGAGCGAGGGCAGTCGACCGGAGACATCCGTCGCGACGTGCCGAGCTCGTGGCTCACCGACTCGCTCATCGGCCTCGTCGTCGGAGTGCTCCCATCGAGCCGCGAGCTCGGAACCGAGGATTTGATCGCGGCGATCAGTAGCTTGTTCCTGGACGGAGCGCGGGCTCCACAGCCGCGTTCGCAATGACAGGCCTTCGCGTCCGAGGTCAAGTGCCGCGAACGGACGACGGACAGCCCGTTTCCACATCCGCGAAGGGGAAGGAGGAAATGATGGATTTGCAGAGTGAGCGTCAGACTCGGGCACGCGTACCTGCCCACGAGGGCGACGCGTCGCTTCTGCCCGAGCTCGTCGCGTACCTTCGGCAGAACCGCACGAAGCTCCGCGACGACTGGGTACGCCGAATCAAGGACGGTCGCCTTCTCGGCGTCATGACCCCCGACGAGATCTTCTCGGAGGTCACTGCTGTGTACGACAACTACGTCGACGCTCTCGAGACGGGAAGCGTCGAGACACTCCAGGCGTACGCGCGCGACCTCTCTGAAAGGATCATCCCGCGCGGCGTCGAGACGGACGAGGTGCTCGGAATCGTCCTGCTCCTCCGCGACGTCCTCGCACGTTCGCTGTTCGTCAACTACCAGCACGACCCAGACCTGCTCGACCGGATCCTGGACGCGTACGAGCCGGCCGCGAACCGCATCGCCGTGACCGTGGGCGTGAGCTTCGTCGAGGAGCGCGAGCGGGTGATTCGGGAGCAGCAAGACGCGATCCGGGAGCTGTCGACCCCAGTTCTCCAGGTGCGCGATCGTCTTCTGATCCTGCCGATCATCGGCGTTCTCGACTCTCAGCGCGCCCGGCAGCTGACCGAGCAGCTTCTCGGCGCGATCCAGACGAACCGCGCGAAGGTCGTGGTCATCGACATCACGGGCGTGGCGACGATCGACCTCGCCGTCGCAAATCACCTCGTCCAGACGGTCGAGGCGGCGCGCCTCATGGGCGCGAGCGCGATCATCACCGGCCTTTCGTCGAAGATCGCCCAGACTCTCGTCGACCTCGGAGTCGACCTGAGCACGATGAAGACGGTCGGAGACCTCCAGGGCGGACTCGAGGAAGCCGACCGGATGATCGGGTACCGAGCGTCGGCGACGTCCGATTCAGCGAGCGAGGACGAGACGTAGGGCGTCGCTCGTGTCCGTTGCGATTCTCCGGCAGGGCGAGTACCTGATCGCGTCGATTCAGTCAGACCTGAGCGACAGCGAAGTCCTCGCGTTGCGGGACGACCTCGCCGAGCGCGTTGGGCAGCAGCGCGCTCGCGGCCTGATCGTCGACGTCACCGCCCTGGACGTGATCGATTCCTTCGTGGCGCGATCGTTGCGCTCGGTGGCCCTGGCAGCCAGGCTGCGCGGCGCCGAGACCGTGATCGTCGGCATCCAGCCTGACGTTGCCGTCGCAATGGTGCAGTTCGACCTGAACCTCGAGCCGCTCCACGCCGCTCTCGACGTCGACGAGGCGCTGACGATGCTCGACCGCCGGACGCAGGGGGACGGCGGGGATGGACGATGAGGTCCGCATCCCCATCGG
>JALZFG010000402.1 GCA_030861645.1 Actinomycetota bacterium | reverse complement strand
GCGATGGGGTATGGCGTCCCGGCCGCGCTGGCCGCGAAGACGGTGCATCCGGATCGCCTGGTCGTCTGCCTCGCCGGTGACGGCGATTTCCTGATGAGCGGCCAGGAGCTCGCGACCGCGGTGCAGTTCGACCTGCCGGTCGTCGTCCTCGTCGTCAACAACGGGATGTACGGAACGATCCGGATGCACCAGGAGCGGCAGTTTCCGGGGCGTGTCGTCGGAACGGAGCTCGAGAACCCCGACTTCGTCCGCTACGCCGGATCCTTCGGCGCGCACGGCGAGCGTGTCGAGCGCACGGAGCAGTTCCCAGACGCGCTCGAGCGCGCGCTCGAGGTCGGACGGCCGGCGTTGGTGGAACTCGTCGTCGATCCGGAGGCGATCACGCCACGGGTCACGCTCAGCGAGATCAGGGAGGGAGCGGTATGAACCTGAAGCGTGAGGAGTACGACGTCGAGGGCCAGATGGTCCCGATTAGCCACTACGCCCCCGCTGTCCGCGCCGGGGATCTCCTCTTCGTCTCCGGCTGCGTGCCGGTCGACGCGGAGGGCAACCTCGTCGGCGGCGACGACGTCGTCGCGCAGGCACGCCGCGTGTTCGAGAACGTCGGCGAGGTGCTCGCGGCGGCTGGAGCGGCGCCGGCCGACGTGGTCAAGGTGACGTTGTTCCTGACCGACGTCGACGACCGTCCGGCGATCAACCCGATCCGGCAGGAGTTTTTCGGGGAAGCACGGCCCGCGAGCACGCTCGTCGAGGTCAGCCGGCTTGCGATTCCCGGCGCGAAGGTCGAGGTCGAGGCCGTCGCCGTCCTCCCGTCGTGACGCATCTCTCCGCGGGGGAGATCGCGGCTCGCACGGCCGCCGGCGAGCTCGATTCCGTCGAGGTCGTCGAGTCGACCGTGCGTGCGCTCGAGGGGCGCGCGGACCTGAACGCGGTCATTACCCTCTGCGGCGACGAAGCGAGCGCGAGGGCACGGACACGGCCGCGGGGAGCATTGGCCGGCGTGCCGGTTGTCGTCAAGGATCTCTTCGATACCGCCGGCGTGCGGACGACCTACGGCTCTCGCGTCTACGCCGACCACGTTCCCGAGCGGTCGGCGTCATCGGTCGAGCGCGTCGAGGCGGCGGGCGCGATCGTCGTCGCCAAGGCGAACCTCGACGAGTTCGCTTGGGGGGTGACGGGGCACAACCCGCACTGGGGCGACTGCCAGAACCCGAGGTTGCCGGGACGAGTCTCCGGCGGCTCGAGCGCCGGAAGCGCGGCGGTGCTCGCCGCCGACCTCGTCGCGCTCGCACTCGGCTCGGACACCGGCGGGTCGGTCCGGATGCCCTCGGCGTGCTGCGGGACGGTCGGGCTGAAGACGAGCTGGGGCCGGATCTCCGCGGACGGCCTGTTCCCGCTCTGCCCGAGCTTCGACACGGTCGGGCCGATGGCGCCAAGCGTCGCCGACTGCGCTCTTGCGTACTCCGTGCTCACGGGCGAGCCGATTCCGCAGCCGCGGATCGCGGGTCTCCGCGTCGGCCTGCTCACCCGGCCGCCTCCCGTGGGCCGGCCCGACGCGGAGCCAGCTCCTGCCGATGACCGCGGCGCGGCGCTCGCCGCGCAGCTCGAGGACCTCGGTGCCAGCGTCGTCGAAACGGCGCTCGCGGGCCCGGGCATCGACACGTGGCCGATGTTCCTCGCCGAGGCCGCCGAGTCCCATCGCGCGACCTACCCCTCCCGTCGCGACGACTACGGAGAGGTCATCCGCGCGAAGCTCGACAGCGCGCTGAGCGTCCGTCCAGAGGACGCGCGGGCCTCGAGGGACGCCGTTCTCGAGTGGCGGCGCACGACCGGCCCCGACGTCGACCTCTTCGTTTGTCCGACCCTCGGCGTACGGGAGATCCCGCCGATCGACGTCTCCGAGCTCGAGGTCCGCATCACGTTCTCGATGTGGACGCGGCCCTTCAACTACCTCGGCTGGGCCGCGATCGCGCTCGGCGAGCTCCAGCTGGTCGCGCCGCGCGACGAGACCGTCCTCGCGGCCGCGCTCGCCTGGGAGCAAGCGGGGGGACGCGTGTGAACCGACGGGCGGGGCGCGTGCGAGACGCCCGCGTTCGGCTCGCGTCGACCTACCGGCCTTCGAAGCGCGGCTCGCGCTTCTCGAGGAACGCCTCGACGCCCTCTCGGAAGTCGTGCGTCGAGCGCAGGAGGCCGTAGGCGAGGCCCTCGAGCTCGAGGCCGAGGGCGAGCGGGCCGTCGTACGCGTGGTTGAGGATCCGCTTCGCCGTCGCCAGGGCGAGCGGTGAGAGCGCTGACAGTTCTTCGAGCAGGCGGTCGACAGCGGCGTCGAGCTCTTCGGGCGGCACGACTTCCGAGACGAGGCCGAGGCGCAGCGCCTCCTCGGAGCGGATGCGTCGCCCGCGCATGATGACGTCCTTCGCGCGCGCGAGCCCGATCAGGCGAGCGAGACGCTGCGTGCCGCCGCTGCCCGGAATCATCCCGAGCTTGATCTCGGGTAGCGCGAGCTCGACGTCGTCGGAGGCGACGCGGAAGTCGCACGCGAGCGCGAGCTCGAGCCCCACGCCGAAGGCGTAGCCGCGGAGCTTCGCTATCACGGGCTTCGGGCAGCGCTCGGGCGCGCCGACGTTCCACGCGAGGCGGGAGAGCACCTCGGGCTCGGCCTCGAGGAACCCGCCCACGTCGCCCCCCGCGGTGAACGTTCCCCCTTCGCCCGTCATGACGATCGCGCGCACTGCCTCGTCGCGGCCGAGCTCGTCGAACACCCGGCCCAGCTCGTCGCGCGCCGCCATCGAGACGCGGTTGAGCTTGCCGGGGACGTCGAGCGCGATCGTCGCTCGCTCCCGCACGTCGTCCCGCTCGACGTGGAAGCCGTCGAACTCGTTCACCGGCCTTCGCGCGCGGCGACCTCGTTCGTTCGCAGGAGCCGCCGCAGGATCTTGCCCGACGGGCTCTTCGGGAGCTCAGCCACGAAGCGGTACTCGCGCGGGCGCTTGAAGCGCGCGAGGCTCTCGGAAGCGAGGCAGTGGGCGTCGAGCTCTTCCGCGCTCACGTCGTCATCCGCGACGACGCAGGCGACGACACGCTGCCCCCAGCGGTCGTCGGGAGCCGCGATCACGGCGACGTCGCGGACCTTCGGGTGACGCGCGAGCACGTCCTCGACCTCGAGCGGGTGGATGTTCTCGCCGCCCGAGATGATCATGTCGTCGACGCGACCGACGATCCACAGGTCGCCGTCGCGGTCCAGGCGGCCGATGTCGCCCGTGTAGTACCAGCCGTCGCGGAGCGCCTTCGCGTCCGCGTCGGGCCGGTTCCAGTAGCCGCCGAAAGCCTCGTCCGAGC
>JALZFG010000266.1 GCA_030861645.1 Actinomycetota bacterium | reverse complement strand
GGTCGCGCGTGAGGTAGCGCGAGCGCCGCAGCGCGAGCTTCGCGAGGGCGATCACGACGACCGCGCCGAGCGCGACGAGGATGAGCAGCACGAGCAGGCTGGGGCTGCGGTCGCGAAGACGGGTCGTGACGCGGCCCATCCCCCCACGGCCGCCGCCGTCCGCCGCTCCCGCGGCGGCGTTCGTCACGCGCGCCCGCTCGAGACCCGCTCTGAGGCTGTTCTCGGAGACGTTGAGCAAATCGGTCAGCGGGAACGCCGAGACGGCCTTGTCGAAGCTCCGCGACGACGCCGTGTAGGAGCCGCCGAGGCTCCCCCGCCCCGGCGTTGGATCGAACGGAAGCCAGCCGAAGCCGTGGAACCAGACCTCGACCCAGGTGTGGGCGTCGTGGTCGGTGACCGTCCACGCACGCGTCTCGGCGTCGTACGTCCCGCTGGTAAATCCGGCGGCGACCCGCGCCGGAATGCCGAGGTACCGCAGCATGAGCGCCATCGCGCCGGCAAAGTGCTGGCAGTATCCGGCCTTCGTCCGCGTGACGAAGTCGACGAGCGGCGGAAGATGGCGGGGAGGCGGCGGCTGCTCGTCGTACCGGAAGCCGCCGGCCGAGCGCAGCCAGGTCTCCACCGCGACGGCTGCCTCGTAGGGCGTCTTCGCGCGGCCGGCCACGGCAACGGCCTGCCTGTACAGCGCCCGGTACGGCTCGATGCGGTCGTCCCGCCCGCTCCGCGCGAACAGGTGAGCAAGCAACTGCTTTCGCCCGGGCGCCCCGAACGGGGGCAGCGACAGCCCCGCCACAGTGAGGCTGCGGTTGGTGACGGCGCGGGGGTAGCGCGCCGGCGCACGAAGGAGCTGGGCCGGCGATGGCTGTGGCGCGTAGCTCCAGACGACGTAGCGATCTCCCCGATCGATTCGGTCCGGCACCCACGCGATGCCGCCCGCCGCATAGGCGACGGTTGCGTCCGCGTCGAACTGGTATGCGACCGGAACACCGCCCCCGACCAGGTGGTCGTCCTCGAGCGCCTCCACGGTCACGCGCTGCTCGATCCACGCGCCCCGATTCCGTGCCGCGACCGGATACGACGCATCATCGGCCAGGACGTCGCGTCCGTCGCGCGTCTCGGGGACGATCCAGTCGAGGCTCTGAGTCCAGCCATACCCGTTGAACTGGTCGAGCACGGTCGCGCGCCAGTAGAGCGAGCGCGAGGGCGCCGAGATCCGCAGGACGGGGGTCGCCTTCTTCGGGAAGCGAATACCGTTGTAGCGAGAGGCCCACACGTACGAGACGCTCACGCGCCGGTGCTGCTCGCGTTGAACGTCCCACCGCTTCCAGTTCAGGAAGGCGTCCTTTGCGACCGCCGGTGACGTTGCGGCAGCGAGCGAGACGACGAGCACGACGAGGCCGGCGACGAGCGCGGGACGCGGGACGCGGCGGCCGTCGGCGCGCAGCCCGATCAGCAGGACGAACAGGGCGGAGAGGAGGAACCCGCCGAGTCGGATGTCGTTCCGATCGGGAACGAGCGTCGCGGGCCACGCGGCGCCGGCGCTGAGGAAGAGCGCAGCGAGGAGGGGCCGCCGCGCGGCGATCGCAAGCGCCGTGGGGAGGCAAAAGGCGTAGACGGCGACCGCGATCACGCCGTGCATCCGCGCGTGGTGCGTGGGGTCGAAGGGGACGGTGACGTCGTAGAACGCGAGCACGCCGTCACGGAAGCGCCCGAGCGCCGGGCCGAAGAAGTCGTGGGCGTCGTCGAACGGGCGTGCGTCGAAGACGGACAGCGCGAGCGCGTTCGCGACGACGACCGCCGAGACGACGGCGGCCGCGAGGAGCTTTCCGAAGAGCGGTCGCAGGAGCGCGGGCACGAGCGCGAGCAGCGCGGCGAGGAGCACCTTGCCGCCGCGCCGGGGGTCCTCGAGCGCGAGCCAGCTCGTCGCGACGATGAGCGCCGGAAAGGCGTACAGGACGGCGATCCGAGCGCGAGAGGGCGAGCCCGACTGAGAAGCGCGCGCAGACGGCTTCGCGAGGACGGTGAGCCGAGGCAGCAGGATTCTGC
>JALZFG010000265.1 GCA_030861645.1 Actinomycetota bacterium | reverse complement strand
TCGGCCTCGCCGTCCACACCTGCGAGCACCTCGTCGAGCTCGCGGCGGAACCGCTCGCTCGGGGTTATCCTCGTCATCGGGCGTACCTCCATTCGCTCGACTTCTCAGGTCAAGCGGAGGCACGCCCTCAACTTTTCCCCGGCTCCTGGGACGGCACCCCGAGGAAGATCGTGCGCCCAGTGCAGGATCGTCGCGAGCGGAAGCCTCGGTGACGCCTCGGTAGGCAGATCCGTGCAACGACGCTCAAGTGCGAGGGAGCGCTCGACCACTTGTGCATTTATCCCGTGCCCGAGCAGGAATTCGCTGCGCATCGACTCTCCGAGCGCAGCGGCGATGAGCTCCGGCGCGCCGGCGGCTTCGGCATGGATCAGCGCAGCACGCCCGTGGTCTGCGGCCGACTTTGTATCGATGAGCTTGAGCGAGTCCTGCGCCAGGCGTACCTCGATCTCTGCGCCTAGATGGTGGTCGTCCGGCGCGTCTCGTCGGGCGCACCCGTAGTACTGATGGGCAGCTGCAAGGTCGGAGCGTGACGCCGCCACGCCGAGTTGCAGAAGCGCGCGAGCCTTTAATCGGGCCCGAAGGCTCTTGCGACAGGGCAAGGTTGAGAACCGAGGTCGCTGCGTCCGGGTCGCCCGCGATGTAGTGGAAGGACGCTGTCTCGAGCATACGCGCGGCTCGTTCGCGGGCGTCCTCCTCCGGCGTCAACTGCCATGCATGCTCCTCCAACGCGACGGCTTCGTCGGGAGCACCGCGACTGAGCGCGCGGCGTGCGGCCGCCGCGACGGCTTGTGCAATGCCAGCGTCTGGGCCGTCGGCGGCAAGCGCGAGATGCTTTGCTCGCTCTTCCGGATCCGTGATGACATCCGTGAGACGTTGGTGAACGGCGCGGCGCCTTCAGCAGCTCGATCGCGGCGGTGACGATCACCAGCGCCACGACGCTCGCCAGCGCGCCCGCAAGCCGAGACGGAAGACGCTCGAATTCGCCGTACAGCGCGCCCGAGCGCTACTTCGAGCTGGGACCGCACGGTCCGACAGGAGAAGTCCACCGTGACGTTCTGAACATTCCATCGCTCGGGAGCATTACGACGCTGACGATTGCGTTGACCGTGTTGTCGCCAGCGTCGTCAAGCTCCTGGCTTGATCGATGACTTCTGGCGCGCTGGGGGGTCCTACGAGCATGTCGCCAGAGGGAGGATCGATGAGCAAGCTGAAGCTGAACATCACGATGTCGATCGACGGCTTCGTCGCCGGCCCCGACCAGTCGCCAGAGCATCCGCTCGGGATCGGCGGTGAGCAGCTCCACGACTGGCTAGTCCCGCTCAAGGCGTTCCGCGCGAGCCACGGCGAGGAAGGCGGCGAGGTCAACGCGAGCACGCCGTTCGCCGAGGACATCCTCGGCGGCGCCGGCGCGACCATCATGGGCCGGAACATGTTCGGCGGCGGTCCGGGACCGTGGGACGAGTCGTGGAAGGGCTGGTGGGGAGACAATCCGCCCTTCCACCATCCCGTCTTCGTCCTCACTAACCATCCGCGCGAGCCGCTGGAGATGCAGAGCGGAACGACGTTCCACTTCGTCACGGACGGGATCGAGTCGGCGCTCGAACAGGCGCGGGCAGCAGCCGGAGGGAAGGAGGTGTCTCTCGGGGGCGGGGCGTCCGTCGCGCAGCAATACCTCGCAGCGGGTCTGCTCGACGAGATCGTCGTCTCGGTCGTCCCGATCCTGCTCGGAGGCGGCACTCGGCTGTTCGAAAACGTGGGAAATGCGAAGCTCGAGCAGGTCGAGTCGGTCGAGGCGCCCGGGGTGACTCATATCAGATACGCCCGCGCATAGCCGCGCCCCCAACCGTTTCACCTCACTCGAACCGAGAATCCGGGCTTGGCCGTAACGCCCTGGAGCGTGACCAGCTGCCGAGTCTCCGGGCGAGAGGAATCCATCACCCCTTGAGCTGCAATCGGTCGGTCTCCTCGTCTGAGTATCCGCTCTCGGCGACATCCCTCGGCACAGCATCCTTGGAGTGGCCCCTTGGATGGGCCAGCGTTCCGGAATGACGCCATCGGATTACGCCGTGTTCACGCTCAGGGAGGACATCGGCTCTAGGTTCGACGGCGCGCCGGACCTGGAGCTCCGCGCTGCGACCAAGGCGCTCGAGCTCGAGAGATCCCCCCTGAGCTACTAGCGCGTCCCGCGCGGCTATCGCTTTCCGTACGACCACACGCACATGAAGCAAGAGGAGCTGTACGTGGTCCTGCGCGGGAGCGGGCGGATGAAGTCGACGACGAGATCGTCGAACTCAAGGAATGGGAGCGGTGCGGGTCCCGCCGGGTATGTGGCGAGGCTACGAGGCCGGGCCGGAGGGCCTCGAGATCCTCGTGAACGGCGCGCCGAATCTCGGCGAGGATCCGCGCGAAGACGTCGATGGCCAGCGCGATTGGTGGGCTGACTAGCCGCTGGCGTAGTAGGCAAGACCCGGGATAGCGACCGTCAGAGATGTCAGCCGCTCGGCTGCGCGAGCGTACTCTCGCCAGAGCGCCGTAGGATAGTGCGGTGCACGAGGTCCGTCTCGGAGTGTGGCACTGGGAGACGCCCCACCCGGAGTGGCAGCCCGGGGAAAGGTGGGGCCCTTCGGTCTCGTCCTATGCGATTGACGAGGGCGACGGTCTGGTCCTTTTCGACCCGCTGGCCCTGCCGGGCGAGATCGAGGCTCTTGCAGCCGACCGCGAGACAGCGATCGTGCTGACCTGTCCGTGGCACCGACGGGATGCGATCGGCCTCGGCGAGCGCCTCGGCGCACCGATCTACGTGCCGCCGCCCGACCCGCCCGACCCGGACCCGGTTCCGGGAACGGTGTTCAGGGCCGGCGACCGGTTGCCGGTCGGGGTCGAGGCGTTCCCCGGGAGGGAGCGGAACGACCTCGTGCTCTGGATCGAGAGCTCCCGCGCGCTCGTCGTCGGCGATACGCTCATGGACCGGGGCCAGGGCCTCGTGTTCGCCGCCGAGCCGCCGGAGCAAGTCGACCAGATCCTGGAGTCGCTTCGCCCGCTGCTCGAGCTACCGGTCGAGCTCCTGCTTCCCACGCACGGCGCGCCGACCGATCGAGCGGCCCTCGAGCGCGCCCTGTCCTGACGCTGCGCGGACGTGACCCGACCGGGCTACTGCTTCTGTGCGTTCCCGTTTCGCTTGCGCAGGCGCAGTCCTCAACACTCCGAGCGCCGCCGGTTCGTAGTCTCATCGTGAACGGCAGACACACGTGTCCGCCGCGTACCGCTTACATGCGACTCGTCGCGGCCATTCTCGGCTGCTTCCGCTCGCCGGTCACTGTCTCGAGCGAGGCCAGCGCTTGCTCGCACGCCGCGGCCGAGGCGTCGGCGAGCGGCATGCGCACGTGCGGCGTCGGGATCTTGCCTTGCGCGTGCAGGACTGCCTTGATCACCGCCGGGCTCGGCTCGGCGAACAATGCGAGGGTCAGCGGCAGCAGCGCTTCGGCGACAGGCCGAGCCGCAATGACGTCGCCGGCGAGGCCGCTGTCGATCATTGCTCGGTAGTGCTCGGTCGCCACGTTCGCCGAGGCGGCGATTGCGCCCGCGCCTCCCATCAGGATCAGCGGCAGTAGAAAGGCATCGTCGCCGCCGAGGACGCTGAAGGTCGATGGCGCTTGGGCAAGGACTTGCATCGTGTCGGCGTCGATACCGCCAACGGCCTGCTTGACGCCGGCGATGTTGTGGCTGTGTGCGAGCTCTAGCAGGGCGGCGCTGCCGAGGCCGCGGCCGGTGCGGTACGGGATGTTGTAGACAATCACCGGCACCGGCGATCGCTCAGCCACGGCATGGAAGTGAGCGACGATCGCCGACTCCGACGGTCGCACGTAATAGGGCACGACCGCCAGTGACGCCAGCACGCCGGGCACGTCGCTGAGCGCTTCGTGGCGGGCGATCGTTTCTTTCGTGTTGTAGGTGCCGGCGCCGACCACGAGGACGGCATCGCGGGCGGCGCAGACGCGCGCGCAGACCGCGATCACTCGCTCACGCTCATCGTCGTCGAGCGCCGTCGCCTCGGCCGTCGTCGCGACGGCCACGATCCCGTTCGCGCCGGCGGAGAGAAGCTCATCGGCGTGCCGCTCGAGCGCCTCCTCGTCTACCCGGCCGTCAGCGTCGAACGGAGTGATCACCGGGACAAGCAGCCGCTCGGGACGGAACGCGGTCACGGCAGCAGTCTAGGAGCGCGAACCGGGCAGTGCGAAACTCGCTTGCGGCAAGGCGGCGCCGGTCAGCAGATCGGCGACGTGCTCGGCCGGTGCCGGAGCATGTTTGAACATGCCGCCGCCGCCGCCGACGAGCCATACGGACGGAAACTCGGGGTGCGGCGCGACGACTGGGGCGCTCTGCGCCGTCGAGGGGCATGGTTGCCCGCCGGTGAGTCGCGCGCCCGAGAGCGCGGGGAACCGGCGAGCGAGGTACGCACGGGCGGCGCGCGTCGCTTCGGCCGAGACCGTGCGCTCGTCGAGATCGGGATCGAGCTCGTGACCGGGAAGCCCGGTGGCTAGCTTGAAGCCGTTTCCGCGATCGCCGACGCCGTAGACGTCTGCGTCCTGATCGAGCCATGCCGGCGTGGACGGTGTCTGCCAATCGGCGGCGACGCCGAAGAAGAAGGTGTCCTGCTGCGTCACCGATTGGGCGATCAAGTCAGGGAACAGCTTCGGCAGCCACGGGCCGCAAGCCCACACAAGCGCATCGGCCTCGACGACCTCGTCGCCAACGACAGCCGCGGCGCCCTGAGGGCGTGCATTCGCATTGACGAAGGATGCGCCGCGGGCGCGCGCTTGCGCAACCAGGACGTCGACCGCCTCGCGCGCGCGGATGACGCCGGCCTCCGGCTCGTAGAGCGAGAACAGCAGATCGTCCCCGTCGAAGCTTGGAAACAACTTCGCCGTCTGCGCTGGCGTCAGTCGTTCGTGCGGGATCCCGAGCTTGCCGAGGACGATCTCGCTCTTCGCCTCCCAACCATCGGCGCGGTGGCCGAACCAGACGACGCCACACTCGACGAGCAGCTCCCGCCCTGCCTCGGCGGCGATCGCCTGCCAGAGCCGGCGCGCACGCCACGCGGACGCGGTCATCTCGTCGTCAGCGCCGTGCGCCGAGCGGATCAGACGCGACTCGGCGTTCGACGCCGCATGCGGATGCGCGGGTCGGTGGCGCTCGACGACAGTGACCCGCCAGCCATCCTCCGCGAGTCGGCGGGCGAGCGCGCTGCCGATGACCCCCGCGCCGACGACCACCACACTCGCCACTGATCGGAACCTAGAGCGCCTTCGCTCGCCGCGACGCGTCACCGGCGGCTACGCGCCGAGCTCGGCGACGAACAGCCGGTGCCCGAGGTCCAACTGCGGCAGCGAGCGCAAGTGGCCGTAGCGTCGATCCCA
Source organism: Actinomycetota bacterium (assembly GCA_030861645.1). GTDB lineage: Bacteria > Actinomycetota > Thermoleophilia > Gaiellales > Gaiellaceae > JALZFG01. The sequence goes on along the minus strand of JALZFG010000265.1, from coordinate 795 downwards.
CTCGCCGGACTCGAGATCGGCGCGCAGACGCGTAAGACCCGCGCGGACGGCGTCCGAGTCCGCGAGCGCGAAGTTGGAGATGTTACGACGGACGTCGTCGACGAGGTACATCTCCGGCCGCGCCCAGTAGGCGCTGAATACCCCATCGACGCAGTCGCACGGCAGCGGAACCGGCACCGCCGTCAGCGGCCGCAGTTCGCTTTCGATCGTCGCAACGATTGCGGCCATGCGCTCGTTGCGCTCGAGGTCGGGGAGGTAATCCGCGAGCCAGAAGCGGACGCCGCTGCTCGGGTTCCGCAGGAAGATGACCACCCGCTTCCGAGCCACGCGTCGAAGCTCGTGCAGACCGGCCCGAACATCCGCCCAGTGCTGAACGGTATTGACAGCCAACGCAGCGTCGAAGCCGTCATCTGGTAGCGGGAGCGCCTCGGCCGACGCCTCGATCGCTGGCGCGGCCCTCGGCGCCCGCTGTGCGATCATCACCTTCGAAGGCTCGATCGCCAGTACCTCACGATCCGTCGGCTCGTAGGATCCTGTGCCCGCGCCCACATTCACGACCGACTCCGCGTCGCCAAGTGCGTCGCTAATCGCTGTCGCGATCCGCGGATCAGAGCGGCGCGTCGTCGCATAGCTGCCGCCGATCGAGTCGTAGACCCGCGCCATCGTTCGTCGAATCGTGCCACTAACGACGCGCGGCGGCGCGCCTCGCCGAGCGCGCCGGGCGGGCCGCTGAGGCCAAGGCGCGGCATGTGCGCGACATCGGTGCGGGGTTGGCACGCGTGCGCGAACTCGCCC
>JALZFG010000264.1 GCA_030861645.1 Actinomycetota bacterium | reverse complement strand
GTCCTCGACAACACGTACCTCGCGCGCTCGGCCCGAAGCTACGTGATCGAGGTCGCGAGCCGGCATCGCGTTCCAACGCGCTGCATCTGGCTCGACACGCCGCTCCCGCAGGCCCAGGTGAACATGGTCGAGCGGCTGCTCGATCGCTTCGGCTCGCTGCCGACTGCTGACGAGCTAAAGGGCCTGGCGCGACGCGAACCCGGTGTGCTCGCGCCGACCTCGCAGATGCGCACGGTTCGCGAGCTCGAGCCACCTTCGGCCGACGAAGGATTCGCCGACGTGGAGCACGTGCGCTTCGCGCGCACGGGGCCGCCCCAACGCGGGCGGGCGGCCGTCTTCGTCGCCGCGGCGGCCGTGGGGCAGCCGGGGTGGAAGGACGCGCTCGAGCAAACCGATCGGGGTTTGCCTCACCTCGTCTTCGACTGGGTCCCGGACGGCAACACCGACGCCCTCGCCACCGTCGTCGCCCGCCTCTCGGCCGCGGTCTCCGGACCGGTGGAGGCCGCGGTGTGTCCACACCCGGGAGGCCCACCGACGTGCTGGTGCCGCCCGCCGCTGCCTGGCCTCCCGCTCGCGTTCGTCCGCACGCACGGCGTCGACCCAGCGCGCTCGGTCCTCGTCGGAACCGGCCCCGCACATCGCACGCTCGCGTCGACGCTCGGCGCCCGGTACGCCGGCGTCTGACGTCAGCCCGCGAGGTGGCGATCGAGAGCGCGCCGAGGTCGGCGGCCTCGGCTACGAGCTCGTCGCTCTCGCGATGGCGAAGTTCGAAGAAACCGGCACCCGCGCGTAGGGCGCAGGAAGTCCGAGGTTGTCGGCCGTCTGCTTGCTGGTCCACGCGCGCAACCGCGTCATGCACAGAGCGTATGAGCGACGGCGAATCATCCCCGTAGCTGATGCACTCTCGTCGCCGGCGTGTCATCATCCGGCGGCCCAGGGTGAGCACGGTACCGAACCCAGATGCGACAGAAACGTTCTTCGAGGAGCTTGGCCGCCGGGGGCACGAGCCACTCCTCGGAAAGGTGAGCGGAAGTATCCGCTTCGACCTTCGCCGCGGTAAGGAGACCGACGGCTGGTTCGTCGCCGTCGACAAGGGAAACATCAACGTGTCACGCGAAAGCGCGGAGGCCGATTGCGTCCTGATCACGGACAAGTCCCTGTTCGACGGCATAGCCCGCGGTGACGTGAACCCCATGGCGGCAATGTTGCGCGGTGCGTTGGCGTTCAAAGGGAACCCGGAGCTGCTTGTGCTGTTCCGGCGCCTCTTTCCACCGCCCCCGACACCCAACCCGCGGACGCCGAGGCGCGGTTCGTGAGCGAGCCGCTCGTCCAGATCCTTGACGGCAACACGTTCGTCGTCAGCGACGCACGCGGTGACATCGACGCGAAGGCGACGGATCCGACAGGTCTCTTCTCCTTCGACACGCGTTTTCTCTCCACGTGGGCGCTGACGGTGGACGGCGAGCGGCTCAACGCCCTCTCCGTGGACGACCTCAACTACTTCGAGGCGCGCTTCTTCCTCGTGCCGGGAACCGGCACGGTGTATGTCAATCCCAGCCTGTCGGTGATTCGCCGCCGCGCCGTCGTCGGCGAGGGCTTCGAGGAGACGCTGACGATTCTCAACCACGACGACGGCGCCGTCGACATGACGGTGCGGGTCGACGCCGGCGCGGATTTCGCCGACCTCTTCGAGGTCAAGGACGCGCTCGAGAAGAAGGGGCGGTACAGCGCCCAGGTGCGCGACGGCAACCTCGTGCTCGCGTACGCGCGCGAGACGTTCAGGCGGGCGACGCTGATCTCCTCGACCGCCCCCGCAACGTTGGAGAGCGCCGGCCTGACGTTCAAGATCCGGATCGAGGCGCACGGCCAGTGGACCACCGATCTGCGCGTCGCGGCCGTGCTCGCACCCGAGGACGGCCGTGCTCGGCTTCAGCAGGCAGCTTCGCGGACCCGTCGGTCGAACATGGAGCGGAACCTCGAGCGCTGGCTCGATGCTGCGCCGCGACTCGAGTGCGACTGGGATCCGCTGAAGCTGACCTATCGACGCAGCCTCGTCGACCTCGCCGCGGTCCGGTTCGCGCCGGCCATCGCCGCGGGGAAGAGCCTGCCCGCTGCCGGACTCCCATGGTTCATGACGATGTTCGGCCGCGACAGCATCTTCACCAGCCTGCAAGCTCTGCCCTTCACACCGGAGCTCGCGGCGACGACGCTCGACGTCCTCGGGAAGTGGCAGGGCATACGCGTGGACGACTTCCGTGACGAGGATCCCGGCCGGATCCTCCACGAGATGCGGTACGGCGAGCTGACGGCGTTCGAGGAGCGCCCGCATTCCCCGTACTACGGCACCGCCGACGCAACGCCCCTGTACGTCGTGCTGCTCGACGAGTACGAGCGGTGGACCGGTGACACGAAGCTCGCGCGTGAGCTCGAGGCCGAGGCGCGAGCTGCACTCCGCTGGATCGACGAGTACGCCGACCTGCAGGGGAACGGCTACGTCGCGTACCAGCGGCGCAACGAGGAGACGGGGCTCGAGAACCAGTGCTGGAAGGACTCGTGGGATTCCATCTCCTACCGCGACGGCCGGCTACCCGGCTTCCCACGGGCCACGTGCGAGCTCCAGGGCTACGCCTACGACGCGAAGATTCGGGGTGCCCGCCTCGCCCGCGAGGTGTGGAAAGACCCAGCGTTCGCGGAGCAGCTGGAAAAGCAGGCCGCGGATCTCAAGCGCCGCTTCAACCGCGACTTCTGGATTGAGGACGGGCACTACTTCGCGCTGGCGCTCGACGCCGATGGTTCGCAGGTCGACGCGCTGGCTTCGAACAACGGCCATTTGCTTTGGAGTGGGATCGTCGACAAGTCGAAGGCGAAAGCGGTCGCCGCGCATCTGCTCGGCCCTCGGCTCTTCTCGGGTTGGGGCGTGCGGACGCTCGCCGAGGGCGAGGGACGCTCGAACCCGATCGGCTACCACGTCGGGACGATCTGGCCGTTCGACAACTCGTTCATCGCCTGGGGGCTGCGGCGGTACGGCTTCAAGGAGGAGGCCGCGCAGGTCGCGGCCGGCATCCTCGACGCCGCGGAGTTCTTCGAGGGTCGGTTACCCGAGGCGTTCGGCGGCTACGAGCGGACGCTGACGAAGTACCCCGTCCAGTACCCAACGGCATGCAGCCCGCAGGCATGGTCGACGGGGACGCCGCTCTTGCTCCTGCGGACGATGCTGGGCCTGGAGCCGGTCGGCGAGAACCTCGTCGTCGACCCGGCACTTCCTCAAGGGATCGGACGCCTGGAACTCCTCGACATCCCGGGGCGTTGGGGCCGAATCGACGCGTTCGCGCGGGGACGCGTCGAGGTGAATCGCAAACAGCGGTTGCGATCGCAGCTCGCCGAGACCGCGCCAAGGGGCCGGACCTGACCTCGTGAGCGCCGCGAAGCGGAACGCGGTGCACGAGCCTCGCGAGCAGAGCGCGGCCGCGCCATCCCCGTTTCCGTCGATCGCCGACTACGCCTTCCTGTCCAACTGCCACACGGGCGCGCTCGTCGCGCCAGACGGCGCAATCGAGTGGCTGTGTGTGCCGAAATTCGACGCGCCGAGCATCTTCGGCGCGCTGCTCGACCGCGAGGCCGGGGTGTTCAGGTTCGGGCCGTTCGGGATCACGCATCCGACGACGAGGATCTACGAGCCCGGCACGAACGTGCTCCAAACGACATGGAGAACGCCGACCGGGTGGGTCGTCGTCCGGGACGCCTTGACGATGGGCCCGTGGGACCACGAGGACGAGATCACGCCGCATACGCGGCCGCCTGCCGACGACGACGCCGAGCACCTCCTCGTGCGCACGGTCGAGTGTCTCGACGGTCGAGTGGAAGTCGAGCTCGTCTGCGAGCCCGTCTTCGACTACGGCCGGATGCCCGCCGATTGGTCACAGGTCGACGGCGGCCGCCGTGCTGCCGATGCAACCGGCGCGGGGCAAACGGTTCGGCTGTACTCGGACCTCGCGCTCGGAATCGAGGGGAACGCCGTCCGCGGCAGGCACGTGCTCGAGGGCGGCGGGCGGGCGTACTGCGCGCTCGCGTGGGGCGAAGGGTTCGCCGGCCCGACCGGCGTCGAGGACGCGGAGGCGCGAATCACCGCGAGCGTGCGCTTCTGGAGAAACTGGCTGGCCGGCTCGCGCATCCCAGACCACCGTTGGCGCGAGCCGCTTCAGCGCTCCGCTCTCGCAGTAAAGGGCTTGACCTACATGCCGACAGGGGCGACGGTCGCCGCCTTGACGACGTCGCTTCCCGAGACCCCCGCCGGTGAGCGCAACTGGGACTACCGATACGCATGGATTCGCGACACGACCTTCACGCTCCAGGCTCTCCATTGGCTCAACCTCGACTGGGAGGCGGACGAGTTCATGCAGTTCGTCGCCGACCTGGAGCCCAACAAGGACGGCGGGCTGCAGATCATGTACGGCATCGACGGGCGGCGGGACCTCACCGAGTCGACCCGGGAGGACCTGTCGGGGTACGCCGGCGCACGTCCGGTGCGGGTCGGGAACGGCGCGTTCGACCAGCGGCAGAACGACGTCTTCGGCGCCGTGCTCGACTCGATCTTGCTGCACACCCGTCGGAGCCAGCGGCTCCCCAGGCGACTCTGGCCGATCGTGCAGTCACAGGCCGAGTGCGCGACCCGCGTCTGGCGCGAGCCAGACCAGGGCATCTGGGAGGCGCGGGGCGCGCCGCAACACTACGTGTCCTCGAAGCTGATGTGTTGGCTGGCGCTCGATCGCGCGGCCAAGCTGGCCGGAATCCGCGGCGATGCCGACCTTCAGGCGACGTGGCAGGCGACCGCGGCGGAGATCAGAGCGGACATCCTCGAGCACGGCGTCAGCGAGCGCGGTGTCTTGCGCCAGCACTACGCGACCGACGCCCTCGACGCGTCCACGCTCCTCGCCCCGATCTTCGGGTTCCTTCCCGGAGACGACGAGCGAATCCACCGGAGCGTCCTCGCGATCGCCGACGAGCTGACCGACCACGGCTTCGTCCTGCGATACAAGACCGACGAGACGGACGACGGCTTGTCGGGCAAGGAGGGAACGTTCCTGATCTGCTCGTTCTGGCTCGTGTCGGCGCTCGCGATCATCGGCGAGATGGATCGCGCGCGTGCGCTGATGGAGCGGCTGCTAGTCGTCGCGTCGCCGCTAGGTCTCTATGCAGAGGAGTTGGACGTACACACAGGTCGCCATCTCGGGAACTTCCCGCAGGCGTTCTCGCATCTCGCGCTGATCGAGGCGGCCGGGCGAATCATCCTCGCCGAGAGGATCGCGGAGATCAGCTGATGGCCGCGTGCCGCTCCCGAAGGAGGTCGTAGCGCTTCATCAGACCACGCTCCCGGATGAGGCGGGAGTCGGCGCGGCGGCGTGAGGATTGGGCGATCGTCCTCTTGCCGGTGCTCGGCCTTCTAGCCACATCGACCAACGGCGTTCGGCCGACCCGTGGCTGTTACGTTCGCGAGATCGCATTCATCCCCCCGGCGGACCACGAGACGTCAGCCGCGAGGCGCTCAAAGGGCGAATCACGCGATGAAGGCGTACCTCATGCACGCCGGCCGCGACCTCGACGTCGAGCACGTGCTCCCGGCCACTGCTGATGACGTCGTCGTCAGCGACTTCGGCACGGCGGCAGCGCCGTCGATCCTCTTCAGCAAGCCGAACCTGTGGATCATCCCCTTCCTCGCCGTCTCGGCGCCGATCTTTGGGCTTCCGCGGCTGGCGCCGCCGTTCTTCCGCCGCTACGGCCACCGCGTGCTCGTCGAGCTGGCGATGCTGACGCCCGGCCCGCTGCGCGCGCGCCGTCGAACCGTTGTCGGCCGGCTGTCCGGCGATGCTCGCGAGGTAGCGCGTGCTCGCGGCGCGCCGCGTCGCGACCAGAGTTCGCCGCCGCCGGGCCCCTCCGAACCGCCTCTCGCCGCTGCGGTTCGTCGCGGCCTTCGGCGTCATCAGCATGCTCGCCGACTTCGTCTACGAG
>JALZFG010000352.1 GCA_030861645.1 Actinomycetota bacterium | reverse complement strand
CCCCCAAGGCGCCGGCACGACGAAGATCGCGAGCATGATCGCCCCGACGAGTGCCACCTCCTGAGCGTAATCGCGCCCTCGCGGCCCGACGGCCGGGCCGGCGGCGAGAGCTCTCAGGGGGTGTAGTCGACGAGCTCGAGGTACACCATTTCGGCAGCATCCCCCTGCCGCGGCGCGAGCCTTACGATCCGGGAGTAGCCCCCGGGGCGATCCGAGAACCTCGGCCCGACGTCCGAGAAGAGCTTGTGGACGACGTCCTGGGAGCGCAGGTACGCGAGCGCCTGTCGACGCGCGTGCAGGTCACCGCGGCGGCCGAGCGTGATCATCCGCTCGGCGATCGGCCGAACCGCCTTCGCCTTGGCCTCGGTCGTCTGGATCCGCCCGTGCTCGATCAGCGCACCCGTGAGGTTCGCGTACAGCGAGCGGCGTTGGGAGGCGTCGCGGCCGAGCTTCTTGCCCGAGCGCTGGTGCCGCACTAGCGGCCCTCCTCACCCCGCAGGTTGAGCCCGTGAGCGCCCAGCGTCTCCTTGACCTCCTCGATCGACTTCCGTCCGAAGTTCGGGATCGCGGAGAGCTCGGCCTCGGTCTTCGAGATCAGGTCGCCGATGGTGTCGATCCCGACGCGCTTCAGGCAGTTGTAGGAGCGCACGCCCAGCTCGAGCTCCTCGATCGGGAAGTTCTCCATAGGATGCGGCGGAGGCGCCTCGGCGAGCGCCTCGCCGGCCACGGCTCCATCCCCCAGCCCCTCGATCTTGTCGAGATCGGTGAAGATCGCGAGCTGGCGGATCAGAATCTCCGCCGCCTGGCCGACCGCGTCACGGGGATCGACCGAGCCGTCGGTCGTGACGTCGAGGCGAAGCTTGTCGTAGTCGGTGCGCTGCCCGACGCGCGCCGCCTCCACGTCGTACGCCACGCGGCGGATCGGCGAGAAGATCGAGTCGACCGGGATGACGCCGATCGTGTGCTGCTCGCCTCGGTTGAGCTCGGCCGGAACGTAGCCGCGGCCGCGCCCGATCGTCATCGTCATCTCGAGCTGTCCCTTCTCCGAGAGGCTTGCGATGTGCAGCTCGGGGTTCAGGATCTCGAGCTCGGCCGGCGCCTCGATGTCGGAGGCGGTGACCTCGCCCGGTCCGCGCTTCGCCAGGTGGACCTCGATCTCGGGCGCCTCGCCGTGCAGGCGGACAATCAGGTTCTTCAGGTTGAGGATGATGTCCGTGACGTCTTCGACGACACCGGGAAGCGTCGTAAACTCGTGCGCGACGCCCTCGAGCTTGACGGACGTCACGGCCGCACCCTCGAGTGACGACAGAAGCACGCGGCGCAGCGAGTTGCCGAACGTGTAACCGAAGCCGCGGTCGAGCGGCTCGATCACGAAGATGCCGCGGCTCTCGTCGACCTCCTCCTGGACGATGCGCGGCGTCTGAAACTCCATCAGGCTGGTACGAGTGGCCAAGGTTCCTCTTCCTTCCTTTGGGTCGAAATGCAGCGGCGTCGGCCGTTGCGACTACTTCGAGTACAGCTCGACGATCAGCGACTCCTGCACGGGCGTGTCGATCTCCTCACGCTCGGGCCACTTCAGCACGCGCCCGGTCAGACCCTCGTGGTCGGCCTCGAGCCAGGGCGCGACCGAAGCGGTCAGGTCGGTCGCGTCGCGAACGACCTGCTCCGCCGGGCTGCCCTCGCGGATCGTGATCACGTCGCCGGGTCGCAGCTGGTAGCTCGGGATGTTGACGCGACGCCCGTTGACGTGGAAGTGGCCGTGGCGGACGAGCTGCCGGGCCTGAGCCCGCGAGGCTGCGAAGCCGAGCCGGTACACGACGTTGTCGAAGCGTGTCTCGAGCATTCGGAGCAGCGCCTCGCCGGTGATGCCCGAGCTCTTCGCCGCCTTCGAGTAGTAGTTCCGGAACTGCCGCTCGAGCAGGCCGTAGTAGCGCCGCGCCTTCTGCTTCTCGCGGAGCTGAAGCAGGTACTCGGACTGCTTGATGCGCCCGCGCCCATGCTCGCCCGGCGGGTAGCTGCGGCGCTCGATCGCGCACTTCTCGGTCAGGCAGCGCTCGCCCTTGAGAAAGAGCTTCATGCCTTCGCGGCGGCAGACCCGGCATTTGGGGCCGAGATCGCGTGCCATCAGCGGCCGCCTCCCGAGAGTGCTCGCGAGGACATCGCGCTCACACGCGTCTCCGCTTCTTGGGGCGGACACCGTTGTGCGCCTGCGGCGTCACGTCCTTGACGCTCAGGACCTCGAGCCCAGCGGCCTGGAGCGAGCGAATCGCGGTCTCACGTCCCGAGCCGGGTCCCTTGACGAACACTTCGACCTTCTGGAGGCCGTGCTCCATCCCCTTTCGCGCGCAGGAGTCGGCGGTCACCTGCGCGGCGAACGGCGTGGACTTTCGCGACCCCTTGAAGCCGGCCGAGCCGGCCGACTCCCAGACGATCACGTTCCCGTCCTTGTCCGTCAGCGCCACGATCGTGTTGTTGAACGAGGTCTTGATGTGGGCCTGGCCGACCGCGATGTTCTTGCGCACGCGGCGCCGCGCTCGCCCTCGTGTCGCCTGTCGGCGAGGGGGAGCCAAGCTACTTCCCCTTCTTCCCGCGGCCGACGGTCTTCTTCGGCCCCTTGCGCGTGCGCGCGTTCGTCTTCGTTCGCTGACCGTTGACCGGCAGGCCGCGGCGGTGACGCAGCCCGCGGTAGGAACCAATCTCGGACAGGCGCTTGATCGCCTGCGAGCGCTCGCGCCGAAGGTCGCCCTCGACCGTCAGCCCGTCGATGTGCGCGCGCAACCTCGTGATCTCCTCGTCCGTGAGATCGCGCACCTTCATATCGGGCGAGAGGCCGAGCTCGGCGATGACGTGCTGCGCCGTCGAGCGGCCGACCCCGTAGATGGACGTGAGCCCAACCTCGAGCCGCTTCTCGCGGGGGAGGTTGACGCCGGCGATGCGTGCCATTAGTGGACCTCCTGGATCGCGAGCCAGAGGGCGGTGACGGTCCCCAGCAGGCTCACCTACCCCTGACGCTGCTTGTGCCGCGGATTCGAACAAATGACCATGGTCCTGCCGTGCCGCTTGATCACGCGGCAGCGCTCGCACATTGGCTTCACTGACGGTCTGACCTTCATCGATGCCTGTACGTGATGCGGCCGCGAGAGAGGTCGTACGCCGACAACTCGACCTTCACCTTGTCGCCGGGGAGAATGCGGATGTAGTGCTTGCGCATCTTCCCGGAGATGGTCGCGAGAACGTCATGGCCGCCATCGATGCGCACCTTGAACATCGTGCTCGGCAGCGCCTCGACGACCTCGCCTTCGACCTCGATCTTCTCCTCTTTGGCCACGAACTCCCTTCTCAGAGAAACCGCGCTCGCGGAGCGCGGTCGGAATGAATACGAAACAGAAAGACGGCACAGCACCGCCGTGCCACGGAACTATGGTAGCAGACCGGCTTCGACGCGATCCTCCGCCGTCGTCAAGATTCGCGGCCCCGCTTCGGTAATCGCGACCGTGTGCTCGAAGTGCGACGAGAGCGAGCCGTCCTCCGTCGCGATCGTCCAGCCGTCGCCGCGGAGGACGACTTCCGCGCTTCCGGCCGTGATCATCGGCTCGATCGCGAACACCATCCCCGGCGCGAGCAGCGGGCCGCGTCCGGGATCGCCGAAGTTCGGGATCTGCGGCTCCTCGTGCATTGAGCGTCCCACGCCATGACCGACCAGCGCGCGTACCACGGCGAACCCGTGCTCCTCGGTCACACGCTGAATCGCGTGTGAGATGTCGGAGAGCCGGTTGCCGGCGCGGCACTGGTCGATCCCGGCGGCGAGCGCGGTCCGGCACGTCTCGAGCAGCAGCTCGGCCTCGGGCGAGACCTCCCCCACCGGAAACGTGTACGCCGAATCGGCGACGAAGCCGCTTCGCGTCACGCCGACGTCGACCGAGAGCACGTCACCCTCCTCGAGCGGCCGCCGGTCCGGGATGCCGTGCACGATCACGTCGTTCGGCGAGGTGCAGATCGAGGCGGGATAGCCGCGATAGCCCTTGAACGTCGGCACGGCTCCGTTGGCGCGAATGAACGCGTCGGCGGCCGCGTCGAGTTCGGCGGTGCTGACGCCGGGCGCGATTCGCTCCTCGAGGAGAGCGAGCGTCTCGGCGACGATCCGGCCCGCCGTCCCCATCAGCTCGATCTCCTGGCGCGATTTGCGGATGATCATCTGCCGGCCTCCCTTGCGGGGGGCATCTCCGCGTTCCCCAAGACGACCGCTCCGGACGCGTTCGAGCGGACGGAAGCGTCGGCGGCATGCTCCGCGGCCTGCTCGAGAGCCGACTGGATCTCGGCGAACACCTCGTCGACGGCGCCCTCGCCGTGGATGCCGACGAGCTTTCCCTGGAGCCGGTAGTACGCGACGAGGGGTGCCGTGCACGCGTGGTAGAGCGCGAGCCGGCGATCGATCGCGTCCGGCGCGTCGTCGGAGCGGCCCTCCTCACGCGCGCGCTTCAGCAGACGCGCTCGCGAGACGGCGTCGGCGACCTGCAGCTCGAGCACGAGCGTCAGCTCCCGTCCGATCTCGCGCAGCATCTCGTCCAGCGCCTGCGCCTGCTCCATCGTTCGCGGGAAACCGTCGAGGATGAAGCCGTCCCGCGTGTCCTGCTGACCGAGGCGATCGCGGATGAGCTCGATCATGAGCTCGTCGGGAACGAGCGCTCCTGCGTCGTAGATCGGTTTCACGCGCAGCCCGAGCGCCGTTCCCGCCGCCATCTCCGCGCGCAGGATCTCTCCGGTCGCGATGTGCGGAATCGCGTACTCCGCCGAGATTCGCTTCGCCTGCGTCCCCTTGCCCGCGCCTTGGGGACCGAGGAGGAGGAGGTTCAGCACGCCGGCGCGCGCTACTTGAGGAAGCCCTCGTAGCGCCGCATCATCATCTGCGACTCCATCTGCCGCATCGTGTCGAGCGCGACGCCGACGGCAATGAGGACGGACGTTCCGCCGAGCGCGCCCGCAGTCGCCTGCGAGAACCCGAAGTACCGGATGAAGAGGCTCGGCGCCACGGCGACGATCGCGAGGTAGAGCGCGCCGGGAAGCGTCAGCCGCGTCAAGACGCGGTCGAGGTACGCGGCGGTTGGCGGGCCCGGACGGATGCCGGGAACGTACCCGCCGTGCTTGCGCAGATTGTCGGCTTGGTCAACAGGGTTGAACTGAACCGCCGTGTAGAAGTAGGTGAAGATGATGATCAGCAAGCCCTCGAGCACGAGGTACCAGGCGTCGGTCGGCAGGAAGTGCTCGTTGATGAACCCCTGGCTCTGCGGGAAGTACTGGCCGACGGTCGGCGGAAACGCCATCACAGCCGCGGCGAAGATGATCGGAATCACGCCGGCCATGTTCACCCGCAGCGGCATGTAGGGCGACCCTCCGGCCGTCATGCGTCGGCCGACGACGCGCTTCGCGTACTGAATCGGGATCCGCCGCTGGCCCTCCTGGATGAAGACGACCGCGACGATGATCGCCAGCGCGATCAGCGGGAAGAACAACCGCTCGGCCGCGCCGCCGTTGACGATCGCGTTGATTCCCGTCGGGAGCCCCGTCAGGATCGACGCGAAGATCAAGAGCGAGATCCCGTTCCCGACGCCGCGCTTCGTGATCAGCTCACCCATCCACATGAGGAGCGTCGTCCCGGCGGTAAGTGTGATCACGATCAGGACGATGCGACCGACGCTCGCCTCGCCGGAGCTCGTCAGCACTCCCTGGCGGTCGAAGAGAATCGCGTACCCGAGCGACTGGAGCGCCGCGAGCACGACCGTGAGGTAGCGCGTGTACTGGTTGATCTTGGCGTACCCGGATTCGCCTTCCTTCTGGAGCTGCTCCAGCTTGGGGACGACGACGGTCAGCAGCTGGAGGATGATCGACGCCGTGACGTACGGCATGATCCCGAGCGCGAAGAGCGCGAACTGCGACAGCGCCCCGCCCGAGAAGAGGTTGAGGAGCCCGAGGATCGTCCCGCCCTGACCGCTGAAGTAGCCCTTGACGGTGTCCGAGTCGACACCGGGGGCGGGCAGCCAGGAGCCGAGGCGGTAGATCGCCAGGACCAGCGCCGTGAAGAGGACGCGGCGCCGGAGCTCCGGCACGCGCCAGGCGTTCGTGAGCCAGCTAAACATCCCCCTCCGAATCGGGACCCGCCGAAACCTCGGCTTCGCCGCCGGTTTCGGCGGGCGGCGTCTTGCGCGTCCTCCCGCCGCGCTTGGCTTCGCCCGTCTGCGCCGCGTCGGCGACCGCCTGGCGCTCGGTCGGCTCGCTGTCCACGGCGGCGTCCGCCTTCTCCTCGCCCTTCGCGCCGGCGTCCCTCGCCGAGGCCCGCGCGAACTCCTTCTCCCGTGCCTTCCTCTTCGCGCCGCTTCGCTTGGCGCGCTCCTCTTCGAGCTCGATGAGCGTACCGCCCGCGGCGGCGATCTTCTCGCGTGCGCTCGCCGAGAAGCGGTGCGCGACGACGGTCAGCTTCTTCGTCAGCTCGCCGCCGCCGAGGATCTTGACGTCGAAGCCCCTGTTCCCGACGAGGCCGGCGCGCTTCAGGACCTCGGGCGTGATCTCCGCTCCGGCCTCGAACCGCTCGAGCTGGCGGACGTTCACCCCGTACGTGAACGTCCGAAACGGCCCGATCGGCAACGCGTCCTTCGAGTGGGGCCCGCGCTGCTTCCCGAGCCGCATGTACAGCGGCATCTGGCCGCCCTCGAACCCGGGACGGGGATTCCGCGAGCCGGACCGCGCCTTCTGGCCCTTGATGCCGCGCCCGGCATAGCGCCCCTTGCCGGAGCCCATCCCGCGCCCCACCCGCTTGCGGTCTTGCCGCCGGGCGGCCGGCTTCAGGTTCGACAGGTTGAGCTCCTCGCCCACTCAGTCCTCCAAGCGCTCCACGACGACGAGATGCCGGACCTTTCTGAGCATACCGTCGAGCTCGCGGCTTTCCTCGTGCTCGGCCGTCCGGCCGATCCTGCCGAGACCCAGCGCCCGCAGCGTCCCGCGGTGGCGCTTGCTCTCGCCGATCTGGCTATGAACTTGCCTGACGCGCAGCTTCGTCATCTCACTCTGCCGCCGCGGACGGGACTACGTCGGCCGACGGAGCCTCCTCGGCCGCTTCGCCTTCGGCTCGCTCGTCCTCGCGCTTCCTGACGGGCAGGACGTCGGCAATGCTCTTCCCGCGCGTTCGCGCGACCTCCTCGGGCCGCCGCAGCGCGCGCAGCCCGGCGACGGTTGCGCGCGCGAGGTTGATCGGATTGGTGGTCCCGAGGCTCTTCGCGAGGATGTCGCGAATCCCGGCGAGCTCGAGGATCGCGCGCACGCCGCCGCCGGCGATCACACCGGTTCCCTCGCTCGCCGGCCGCAGCAGCACACGCGCGGCGTCTGCCTCGCCGATGACCTCGTGGGGAACCGTCGTCCCGTGCTTCGGCACCTGAAAGAGGTTCTTCTTCGCATCGTCGACCGCCTTCGTGATCGCGAGCGGGACCTCGCGCGCCTTGCCGTAGCCGACTCCGACGCGGTCGACCTCGTCGCCGATGACGACGAGCGCGGTGAACGAGAAGCGCCGTCCGCCCTTCACGACCTTGGCGACGCGATTGATCTCGACGACGCGCTCCTTGAGCTCCCTCGCGTCCGTCCCTTCCATCGTTGCCACTAGAACTTCAGCCCTCCCTCGCGCGCCGCCTCGGCGAGCGCCTTGACTCGTCCGTGGTACAGGTAGCCGCCCCGGTCGAAGACGACCTCGGCGATCCCCGCCTTCGCCGCGTTCGCGGCGAGGAGTTTGCCCACCTCCGCCGCTTGCTCGCTCTTGTCGCCGCTGAAGGACTTCTTCAGCTGCAACCAGCTCGCGGACGCGAGCGTCCGGCCCTCGAGGTCATCCACGAGCTGGGCCGAAATCCCGCGGTTCGACCGGAACACGACGAGCCGGGGCCGCTCGGCGGTCCCGAAGATGCGCTTCCGAACGCGCCGATGCCGCCGCTCCCTCGCCTCCCGTCTTGTCAATGTCGTCATCGTTCCGGTACCTCCGTCAGTGCCAGTCGCGAAAACTGCGCCGCGGTTTTCGCGAGTATCAAGCGCGTTTCCCGACCTTCCGTCGTACGTGCTCGCCGCGGTAGCGGATCCCCTTGCCCTTGTACGGCTCCGGCGGCCGAACGCGCCGGATCTCGGCCGCGACCTGGCCCACCTGCTGCTTGTCCGCGCCGCGGACGACGATCAGCGTCGGGGACGGGACCTCGAACGTGATCCCGGCAGGGGCCTCCGTCACGATGGGGCGCGAGAAGCCGACGCTCAGCTCGAGCGCCTCCCCGCGAAGCGCCGCGCGGTACCCGACGCCGTGGATCTCGAGGCGTTTCTCGAACCCCCGCGTGACGCCTTCGACCATGTTTGCGATCAGCGTCCGCGTCAGCCCGTGGAGCGCACGGTCGGGACCGCGGTCGGTCGGTCGCTCCACGACGATCGTGCCGTCCTCCTGCTGAATCCGCATCCGCTGCGGCACCTGCTGCGAAAGCTCCCCGTTCGGGCCACGGACCGTGACGCGCCCGGGTCGGATGTCGACATCGACCCCGTCCGGAACCTCGATTGGCTTCTTCCCGATTCGACTCACCAGACGTAGCAGAGTACTTCTCCGCCGACTCCTCGTTCGGCCGCCGTGCGCGTCGTGACGACGCCGCTCGACGTCGAGAGGATCGCTGTTCCCATACCGCCGAGCACGCGCGGCAGTTTGTCTTTGCGCGCGTACACGCGGCGCCCCGGCTTCGAGACGCGACGGAGGTCGGTGATAATTCGCTCGCGGCTGTGGCCGTACTTGAGCTCGATGACGAGCGTGTCGAAGCTCTCCCCCTTCATGACGTAGTAGTCGCGGATGTAGCCCTCCTCCTTCAGCAAACGCGCGATCTCCTCCTTCAGGCGGGAGTTCGGCATCTCGGTCCTCTCGTGCAACGCCCTGTTGGCGTTGCGAATACGCGTCAGCATGTCGGCAATAGGATCAGTT